>NZ_JBIYSM020000024.1:0-63820 GCF_044759095.2 Brevibacillus soli | reverse complement strand
TTCGGAATCTGGGCTCATAACCTCAGAAGAGCAGCCCAAATGGCCAAATAAGCAACGATTAACGGATACAGTTACACAGTAGCCCCCTGAGATTCACCACAATGAGATGCTTCTGCCAAAAAACGATTTTTTCAGGAGTAACTAGCTAAAGTCGGCTGGGTTTTCTTAAAGGATAGGTTGAGAAAAATTGGGTAAGTTATTAACGATTTCCTTAATCGGTATGGGGGGAGTACGGTGAAGCGGAACAGATGGTGGAGACGCCAGGTGAAAAAGGTAACTGCCAATCCTTCACAACCCGAAGCGTCCGAAATGGAAAGAACAGAACCCATTACGCGGGAATCAATAGAGCGGCATCTGCAGAACGTTGACGACGTCACCATTAATGACTTCGTTGCAAACGGCGAGACCGTGACCTATGTTTACATTCGCTCGATTGTCGACGAGACCAACATCTATCAGAACATTCTCCTGCCCATCCAGCGGGGAGACGGAATGGAACCGGAACGTGTCTTGCCGATGGCGGAACCGATTCCCCAGGAAGAGATGTCCGCACTTCTCGGCAGCCTGATACGGGGCTACACGGTGCTGCTGTTCCCACAGCGGAATCTTGTCCTGAAGGTCAACAGCTTTAAGGTACAACATCGTTCCATTACCAACTCGGAGACGGAATCGACGGCGCTTGGATCGCAGGATTCCTTCGTGGAATCACTGGAAATCAATTTGTCTCTGATTCGGCGAAGGATGATCAATCCGAACCTGAAGATCAGGACGTTCGAGATCGGCAGCGAAACCAAAAGCAAGGTGGCCATCCTCTATCTGGAGAACATCGCCAACCCGGAAAACGTACGACGTGTGATCCATCGCGTCCAAACGATTGACTACCAGGGCGCAGTCGGCTTGGAAATCCTGAAGCAGATGCTGGAAGACAAACCCTACTCGCCGTTTCCCCAATTCGGCCTTACCACCCGTCCCGACAACGCCGTAGCGGCACTGCTGGACGGCCGCATCCTGACCTTTCAAGACCACAGTCCGGAGGCGGCCATCTGTCCCGCATCGTTTCTGGAGCTGTTCAACAGTCCGGAGGATCATTACAACCGCTGGGCAACCGCCACTCTGCTGCGGATGATTCGTTTTTTCGGCTTGTTCGTGACGGTGCTGCTAACCTCCGGTTACGTGTCCGTGCTGACCTACCATCCGGAGATGCTTCCGCCTCCGCTTTTGCTCCTTCTGTCGGAATCGCGAAGCAAAGTCCCTTTTCCTCCCGTCGTCGAGGCCTTGCTCATCGAGTTGGTTATTGAAATCCAACGCGAAGCCGGTATCCGAATGCCGACCAAAATCGGTCAGACGGTCGGTATCGTAGGCGGTATCGTTCTCGGGACAGCAGCGGTGGAAGCAGGTCTGGCCAGCAATATCCTGATTGTCATCGTATCTGTCTCGGCGCTGTTGTCGTTCCTGCCGCCCAACTTTCTGATGAGCAACGCCTTTCGAATCGTTCGCTACGGGTTTATCCTGATGGCGGGGATTTTCGGCATGTACGGTCAAATGCTGGCTCTGGCGTTTCTTTTTGCCCATTTGTTGAGCCTGACGTCTTTGGGGACTCCTTATATGACCGCCGGGATTCCACGTATCTGGACGGATGCTCTGAACAGCATCATTCGCGCCCCCACCCGGCTTCTTTTCGCACGAAGCGGTATTGGACGGCCCCAACGAGATGTAACCCGTCCCCTAGATGAGGAGTAGATCTGCATGGACAAAGGTCAGATCCAAAAACTGAATGCCTATCACGTCATCTTCCTCGTTCAGGGGACCATGATGGGGGTGAAACTCTTGACGCTGCCCCACGACTTGAGTGCGGCAGGCTACGACCAGTGGTGGGTTCTCCTGCTGATGGGCCTTATCGCCCAGATGACCTTGCTGCCGATGATCTGGCTGTGCAGACGCTATCCCGATGATACCCTGTTTGTCATGAACGAGAAGCTGCTGGGGAAATGGCTGGGGAAAATGGTAAATGTGGTCATGATGCTATTCGCCATGACAAATCTGGCAACCGGCGCCGAAGGGTACATCCGCCTGGTACAAGCGTCTACGCTCGCAAATCAAACCATCACGCTACCTCTCATCGGACTGTTTCTCGTCATGATTTACATCACGCTGGGCGGTATTAAAGCCATCGCCCGATTCAACATGCTGACGTTCTTCTTTACCGGGTGGATGTTCTACTACCTGCAGTGGGGTTATCAAAAAGGGGAAATCAGTCATATCTTTCCCCTGTTTAACATTACGCTGGCCGAGATGGCGGAAGCGGTGAACGATTCCTATGCAGCCATGCTCGGGTATGAATTGATCATGTTTTACTTCCCGTATATCATCAAACGGGAAAAAGCGCTGCTGCACGCATCCATCGGGTTGTGGATTACGGTGGGAATATTCTTACTGGTCTCCATAACCAGCGTAGCTTACTTTTCCGAATGGCAGTTGTCCAACATCGTCTACCCGATTTTGAACCTGTTTAAAGCGGTGGAGCTGTCGTTTCTGGAGCGGGTAGAAAATCTGGGGATCGGGTTGTGGGTGTTTCTCATTCTCGGCACATTGACGTCATATCTATGGGTGGCCAAAAAGGGATTGGACTCGGTATTGGAAAAAAAACGCGCCCTTCATCTCTATCTTCCTGTCATCGGGGCCTTCTTTCTCATCCGTGGCCCGTTTTCTTTCGAAACGCAAAAGATGTTCCATGACGTATTTACATTGCATGCAGGATACGGGATTGTCCTCTGGCCGAATGTTCTCTTGCTCATACACTTGATTCGCAAACCGTGGAGGGGTCGTGATGAAAAGGCGGATTCAGGCGATCTTGTTACTGGTTCTGATCCTCACCGGATGCGCGCCGGAAATTGAGACTCCCGCTCTGGAGGATATGGGGCTGGTCGGAATCATAGGCTTTGACTATCTGGACGGGAAGCAGATGAAGGTGACTGTATCCGTACCACTGCCGGAGTTGAAGACGACGAAAAAAACGCAGTTTTTTACAACCGTTAGCAGGCTTCCGAGCGAATCGCTGATTTCCCTCTCGACCAAATCGGATCGAACCATGCAGTTTTCGCAGCTGCGGGTGGTTCTGATCAATGAAGAACTTGCCAGGAAGTCGGGGATCCATAAGATTGTTCGGGACCTGTCCCGCAATCCCATTGTCGGGGACAATGTGTATATCGCTGTCGTGAAAGGAACGGCGGAAGAGATCATCACAAGCGAGTACAAGTCCATGCCGGAAATCAATACGTACTTGAACAATCTCCTGCGTCCCCGCCGGGAGACGTCATTTGGACCGTTTACCACCATGCATGATTTCATGTACACTTCAACCAATCAGGTATGTGACCCGAGTCTGCCGTATCTGGAGAAAACGGACGGAGAGCTGCAGTTGACAAAAGTAGCCTCGTTCAAGGGGGACAAACTCATCGGATTTCTCTCGGAACGGGAAGGAATCCTCGTGCAGGCGATTCTGGGGCGCAACAATCTTCCGAAAATGCCTTTTGAGGTCGAAGAAGAATCTAACAAAAAAGCGACGGTCGTCGTCGATTTCGTCCGCGCACGTTCGGAAGTGGAAAGCTTTGGGGATCTTTCCAAGCCGACCATTCGGATCAAAATCAGCACCGAGGGGCCCATCCTCGGCTATACGGGAAGCAGAGACCTTGAGAACCCCCGAGAAATAAATGAAGTTCGAAGACAGATCGAACAGGAACTGATAAAGGAAATCCACGCCTTGCTGCAGAAATTTCAAAAAAAAGGGATTGACCCGGCTGCCTTGGAAGAAAGTCTGAGAACCCGGTATCGGGGCAAATGGAAGAGAGAAATGGGACTGTCTGCTCTCAAGAAAGCAACCTTTCAAGTGTCCGTAGACATTGATTTCACCGGTTACGGTACCATGAAGTAGACAATTTGGGAAGGAGACCTTGGCCGCCAAGCTGAACCATTTGGAGGAAGCAAAGGGAGAGGTGCTGCTGCTGCACAAAAAGGGGTACTCCGCGAATGAAATCAGCCGAAAGCTCTACCCCCGCAAGTACCCCATTACCTATTTGTCCGCGTTTGAATTTGCCCCGATCAACATCGTCAAATCGATCCTAAAAGATGCGCTTTAGTTCTCTCCACGCGGCCCCGAGCGTCCGGCAGTTCCTACCGAATTCCACGCTTCTTCGGCCAGCCGTTTGAACAGCAGGGTTTGTTCCCACCTGTCCGATATTTCTTCCTCCGGCGGATTGGTATAACTCTTCCTTGTTATCGCATAAGGAATCGGACCAAGTTCGCAAACAAAAGGCAGAATGTCTCCAGGGGAGGCTTCCTTCAGCCAGTGGGACATTCCGGTCTTCCACCAGCCCAGAAACCGTTCGGTCATCGGATGTTCTCCATGAGGACCGATATCGACCTGGATCTGTTCGCCGTTCGAGACACGGCCGTGAATGCACGAGGTTCGTTCCAGCAGCATCTGCAAATAGGGTTCGGCTTTTTCGTCCGGCCGAATCATTTCGCCGGCCAATACGTAATGGGAAAAATCGATGGTCAGCCTCAGATTGGGCAATGCCTGTACGTATTCCGCCGTACGCAGCAAATCCTGGGTAATCCTTCCCCGATGTGTCTCCACAAAAAAGGGGATTTCTGCTTCAGCCGCCTCTTCCATCAAACCGCGCAAGCGCATGACTGCAGCATCGCCTATGATATAAGAGTCCATAACCTGCGCGTTTACGTAGCTCACCCCGAATTCCTTGGCCTGCTTCAGAAACAATGCGAATTCATCGCGTTCTGCCGGAAACGCCTCGATGCCAAAGTTCAATCTGTATTTATCGAGTAGTCTTCTCCACAGCTTCGCTTCGTCCGGCGCAGGCAATCTGCCGAGAATCCCGTCAAATCCGGCTGCGGCGATCCGCTCGATTTTTTCTTCCAACGACCATTCTCCGTTGTCATCGCCAACCCCCCTCATGGCCCACCAGGACTGGTGCACCTCCAACCGCGGCAGGTGATTGCTGCGGTCATTCACACGTTCACAAGGTTTCATATCTCTCCATCCTCCCGAAAAAAGAATTGACACTAAAGCGGAAAGTAACCTATGATATTTTTACAGGACGTATATAGAGGTCTATATTCCAATATGGACAATTATAATGAGTAATTGCGACTGTGGCAATGCCATGAAGATTTTCAAAAGGAGGTCATCCACAACATGACAATGTCTTTTTTGCCGGGAGTTCACAGAGGGAAGTATATGCGCTACGATACCGCCGTCATTCTTAAGCGGTTTTATCTGTGCGAGAAAATGACGGTTATCGCTCAGGCAGGCTGGCTGCCGGGAATTCCCTATTTTGAAATGAAAACATTGCTGCCGAAAATACTTTGGGAAGACGCCATGACGGCCAACGCGTTAAGGGAACGGGTGTTTGAGCTTCGCTTTCCGAGCCGGATTCTGGAAGTAGGGGAAGATCAAGGCCTGATTGACTTGCTGGAATACGCGCGTCATGCTCCAAATGCGCTTGCCTTTTTGACAGCGTTGTCAAAGGTGCTGAAGCCGGCGATGCTTCGCGCTTACGAAACGTATCTGGAGCTTGCCGATGAAATCGGGGACGGCCCTACGTACCGGTTTATGAAACTGGCCATTGATGAAAAATACCAACAGATCGAAACGCTGAATCAGCACATTGACAGGTACGCGGCACACGAAGAACCGGCGGAGCTTGAGCGCGCGGAACAATGGGTGAAGGAGCTGCAGACGCATCTGGACCGGTTGGGTGGAATCGGGCTCGATTCGCCGAAAGCGGCTGGAGCGGAACTGAAACCGGGCAAACCGTTTGAACCCCTGGAAGTTCCGGCGCGGGACCAAAAATTTTGTAACGTCCGCTTCTATTGGCCCGACAACGTGGATCCTGCCTTCCCTTACGGAAGCGGCATACAGCTGCAACTGCGCAGCGCGGTCAGCCATTTGAACGAGGTTTGGGCGGTCGAAAATGCGGGGCATGTCTTGTATTCCTTCGCCGACGAGCTGGGTTGGGAATTCATTTACGATGCGGCGAGATGGGTATACGACGAAAGCAGACACTGCCGGATGGGGTATGAACGCTTGAAGAGCTGGGGTTTTGCCGAACATGAGCTGCCGCTTGGTACTTATATTTACGACAGCTGCAAAGGGCAAGATCCGATTTACCGTCTCGGGATGCTGTTCTATTTCGAGTCGAAAAACATCGGCAAAAAACTGGACCGCGTGAAAAATTTTGAGAGCATGAATGATCGCATGAGCCAACACGACATGGATTTCGACTGGGCGGACGAAACGATTCACACAAGCTACGGAAAGAAATGGCTGTCGGCTGTGCTGGAACGCCGCGGCAAAAATCCGGACGATTACACGGAGATCAAGGATGTTTGCGAACAAATCACGGCAAAAACAGTACAAACGGCAACACCGGAAGAAATTGCCCAAATCATCGACATCGCCAACAAGATCATTGCCAAAGCCAGCTCGCTGTAATCGCTTTATGTAAAACAAACTCAGGAAGGGAAAGATAAACATGTCTGGTATGAGCGTACAAGAGGTAGCGGCAAAAATCCAGCATACATTGGTTACCCCGGATGCTTCCGAGGAAGATATCAAACGGGTTTGCCGCGAATGTCTGACCTATGGCTTTGACGGCGTCATGATTCAACCCGCCTGGATTCCTCTGGCTAAACAGCTGCTAAAGGGCAGCAAGGTGAAGATATGTACGGCTTTCGGCTATCCGATGGGAGGAGCGACCACCTTTACGAAAGTGGCGGAAACCCGAGACGTGATTGCTGCCGGGGCGGATCAAATTGACTTTATGCCCAATTTCGGCTGGTTTAAAAGCCGTCGTTACGAAGATTTCAAAGGGGAAATCGCGGCGGTTGTCAAAGCGGCGGAAGGCCGTGTCGTCAAGATCATGCTGGAATTCGGCATGTTGAATGAGGAAGAAAAAGAGCTGGCGGCGACGCTTGCCAAAGAAGCGGGTGTCACCTACTTGAAAAATTCAAGCGGTTGGGGGCAGGGTGGCCATGCAACCGTAGAGGATATCCGGCTCTTGAAGCGGATCGCCAACGGTGAAGTATTGGTCAAAGCGTCGGGAGGCATACGAACCTTTGAGGATGCGGTCAAGATTTTGTCGGCGGGAGCGGACATGATCGGGACAAGCGGCAGTGTCAAAATCGTAACAGGCATGGGCGAAGAAAGCACCGTATATTGATCCTCTGATGGAAAAAGCAGAATATTCTTTTGACAGCCTTCTTTTGACAAGTTATGATGATTATATACGTTTATATACGTATAAAAAGCTGTTACAGTCCAAAGGGTGAATGGTACATGCACAATAACGAGCAAAAGCAGATTCTTGTCATTGGCAGCTATAATGTTGGCTTCACTTGTCACACCTCGCGGATGCCCGTCTGGGGAGAGACGCTGCTGGGCAGCGGTTTTTCGGTCAGCGACGGCGGCAAGGGAGCGAATCAGGCCGTTGCCGCGGCAAGACTGGGCGGAAAGGTCTCGTTTCTCGGAAAAGTCGGAGACGATGATTACGGCAAAGCCGGAGTGCTCATGCTGCAGCGGGAAGGGGTTTGCACGGACGATGTGCTGTATACCGATGCGGCCAAAACCGGGGTCGGCTTTGTCTTCCTTAACGAGCACGGCGAAAACTGCATCATTGTCGACCCGGGAGCCAACCACCTGTTATCGCCGGACGACCTGAAGAAATCGTCCATTGAAGAGGCCGACATTGTCGTTTTTCAACTGGAGAATCGCGTCGAAACCATCGAACAGGGCATGCGCCTCGGCAAGGAGTTGGGCAAAACGGTTATCCTCAATCCCGCTCCGGCCAAACCGGAATTGGATCATTTGCTGCAATTGGCCACGATTGTGACACCGAACGAATCGGAGCTGCTCATTCTGAGCGGACTTGATCCGTCGCGTTCGCTATCAAGCGAAGAGTGCCGGGATTTGGCGCTGGCTTTGCTGCAAAAAGGGCCGGAAGCGGTCATTGTGACGCGGGGCGAGAACGGAGCGCTGCTTGTGACGAAGGATGGCCAAACCGCACAATTTGCCGCTCCCAAAGTGGATGTCGTGGATACGACGGGCGCGGGGGATTCCTTCACCGGAGCGTTGTCTGTCGCCATATCCGAAGGCAAAAGTTTGCAAGAAGCGGTGCAATTCGCCTGCTCTGTCGGCGCTTTCTGCGTAACGAAAAAGGACGTGATTCCTGCTCTGCCCACGCGAAGCGAGTTAACGTCGTTTATCGCAACCTTGCAGCGATAGTGAAATAAATTCTATTCTCCGTAAATTTTGAAAGCGTTTTACTTCAGTAGAAACAAAGGAGGCAGCCTAATGGCAAAAGTATACCTGAACCATGACGGAGGTGTTGACGACCTCGTTTCGCTGCTTCTCCTGCTGCAGATGCCGGATGTGGAACTGATCGGCGTGTCAGTCGTTCCGGGAGATTGTTATCTGGAGCCGGCGGTGGCAGCCACGCGAAAAATCATCGACGTTTTTGGCGATTCGACGATCACAGTCGCCAAGTCGACCTCCCGGGGAAAAAATCCGTTCCCGAACGAGTGGCGCATGCACGCTTTTTATGTGGACGCTCTGCCGATGTTGAACGAATCCGGTGAGATCCGCACACCCCTTTCGGATGTACCGGCTCACCGTCATATGATCGATCTCCTGAGAGAAGCGGATGAAGCGGTTACGCTATTGTGTCTCGGGCCGCTGACCGATCTGGCGAGAGCGTTGGAAGAAGCGCCCGATATCGAAGGGAAAATTGCCAAGCTGGTATGGATGGGCGGCACGTTTACTCCCGAGGGAAATGTGCACGAGCCGGAACACGACGGCACGGCGGAGTGGAACGCGTATTGGGATCCCGAAGCGGTAGCCAGGGTATGGCAGAGCGGAATTGAGATTGTCATGTTCCCTTTGAAAGCGACCAATCAAGTGCCGATGACCCTGGAACGGCGAAACCGCTGGGCATCGCTGCGCAAATATCCGGCCGTGGATTTCGTTGGCCAATGCTACGCGATGTGCCCTCCGCTCGTCCATTTTGAAACAAACTCGACGTATTACCTGTGGGATGTCTTAACCACATCGTATATCGGCTCAACTGATTTCGCCAAAGGGAGAGAGGTTCGCTGCAAGGTGCATACGGAAATCCCAAGCCAGGGCAGAATCGAAGAATGCGCACAAGGTCGCCCGGTTACGGCGATGGAAGAAGTGGATGTCGAAGGATTTTTCGATTATATCACCGAGCTGTTGAAAAAGGCCGTATGCAACGCGTCGCCTTACGTTCCCTATGTGGCTGGAAAAGACGGAAAGGAGGGTCATGCATGAAACGGATCATTCTCGACACGGACACAGCCGGCGATGATACGATCGCCATCCTGATCGCAGCGCTGCACCCTAACTTCCAACTGGAAGCGATTACGATTGCGGGGGGGAACGTGAACTTTAACCAGCAGGTTGAAAATGCGCTCTATACGCTGCAAGTTGCCGGTAAAAGCGGTCAGGTACCGGTCTACAAGGGTTATGAGTTTCCGATTATGGGAAAACATCAAACGGTAGAAGCCGTACACGGACGCGACGGTATGGGCGACTCATTTTTCGAGAAGGCGGTGCAAAGGCCGGAAAGCGAGCATGCGGTAGACATCATTATTGAAAAAGTCCATCAATATCCGGGTGAAATCCATTTATTGGCAATCGCGCCGTTAACCAACATCGCCATGGCCTTGCTGCGTGACCCGGGCATCGCCGCCAAAATCCCGCACATCTATATCATGGGCGGAACCAACAATGCACTCGGGAATATTACTCCTGCTGCGGAGTATAACTTCTGGGTCGATCCGGAAGCGGCACGCATCGTGTTGCGATCCGGGATCCCGATTACGATGGTTGGTTGGGAAATGGCTACACGTTACTCCATTATGGACGATGACGATCATGCCGAAATCGAAGCGCTGCAAACGGCGGGCTCACGGTTTTTCAAAGATGTCAACCGGGTGGTCATGCAGTTTAATAAAAGCGTGCACCGTTTGAACGGCACGACGCATCCGGACGCGCTGCTTGCGGCAGTAGCGGCGGACGACAAGGTAATGATGAAAGCGAATCAATACTATGTCGATGTGGAATTAAAAGGCGAGTTCACGAGAGGTTACAGTGTGGTGGATGTCAACGGCAGACTAGGCCAGAAACCAAATGTGACGGTTTGTGAGGAAATCGATCGCGCGGCTTTCAAAAACATGTTGTTGAAGATTTTACGTGAAATCCAATGACGGAACCCAAGGAGGGTGCACCACATGAAAAAGACTTTTTCTGTATTGACCGCAATCGCTCTTGTCGCGGGAAGCCTGTTGACCGGCTGCGGCCAAAATGCGGATAACAGCGCAAATACCGGGCAGAGCGGCGGCAAGAAAATCGGCATGGTTGCCGATCTTGGCGGGGTCAATGACAATTCATACAATCAAAGCGGTTGGGAAGGGTTGCAAAAGCTCGGGAAAGATAAAGGCGTGCAAGTCAAATATTTGGAAAGCAAAAGTGACGCCGATTATGAAACAAACCTGAACCAGTTCGTGCAGCAAAATTGGGACCTGAAGTGGGCGATCGGGTTTAGCATGGATAACGCCGTCAAAAGGGTGGCGGCCGCCAACAAGGATACCTATTTCGGCATTGTCGATTCCGACCTGGGCGGCGAAATTCCGGCGAATGTTGCTTCCGTCACGTTCAAGGAGGAGCAGGGCAGCTTTCTCGTCGGTCTGATCGCGGGCTATATGACGAAAACGAATAAGGTAGGTTTTGTCGGGGGCGTCGATTTTGCCACGATCAACAAATTTGAATATGGTTTTAAAGCGGGTGTGAAAGCGGCAAATCCGAACGCGGAGGTCTTCAGCGTCTATACGGGGTCTTTCTCCGCGCCTGATCTCGGGAAACAAGCAGCGGCCACGATGTACGACAAGGGTGCTGATATCATCTATCACGCATCCGGCGCTACGGGTGACGGCGTCTTTAACGAAGCCAAGGAGCGCAAAGCGAATGGGAAAGAGGTATGGGTGATCGGTGTCGACAAAGACCAATCGGTCACGTTCGGCACTGATGTCACCTTAACGTCGATGATCAAACGGGTGGATCAGGCGATCTATCAAATGTCCGAACAATTTTTGAACGGAAATTTCCCGGTGGGCAAACAGACGGTACTCGGATTGGCGGAAGAGGGGGTAGGGATTGCTCCCACCACGAACGTCAATGTTCCGGCTGATATTCTGGAAAAAGTGAACACGTTCCGTGAAAAAATCATCAAAGGCGAACTGAAAGTGCCTGCGACAAAAGACGAGTTTAACAATTTCTGACCGGTTCGCGCGGATCATATCGACAACAAGGCATACATCCCGTATGCCTTTTGTCGCAATCTCAGCGAGGAGGGGAGCTCATGACAATCGCCATTGAAATGAGAAATATTACAAAGCGCTTCCCGGGCATAGTCGCAAACGACCGGATATCGTTTCAGGTGAAGCAGGGAGAAATTCATGCGCTGCTCGGTGAAAACGGTGCCGGCAAATCGACGTTGATGAACATCCTGATGGGCCTTTATCAACCGGATGAAGGTGAGATCCTGATCAACGGGCAGCCGGTGCAAATCACCGATCCCAATACAGCCATACGCCTGGGCATCAATATGGTTCACCAGCACTTTATGCTGGTCGAACCGTTTACCGTTACGGAAAATATCATTCTCGGCGTGGAACCGAAAAAAGGAATCAAGATCGACTATGACCAGGCAGAGCAAAAAATTACGGAAATTTCTCGGAAATACGGTCTGCATGTCGATCCGCGAGCCCTGATACAGGATATTTCCGTAGGCATGCAGCAGCGTGTCGAAATTATCAAAACGTTGTATCGCGGCGCGCAAATTCTTATTTTCGATGAACCGACCGCTGTGCTTACGCCCCAGGAAATTCAGGAACTGATGGGAATATTGCGGAATTTGGCTAAAGAGGGCAGAACCATCATCCTCATCACCCATAAGTTGAAGGAAATTATGTCCGTGGCGGATACGGTCACGATTATTCGCCGCGGCAAGGTGATTGATTCCCTGGCCGTCCGGGATACCAACGAACAGGAGTTGGCAGGGAAAATGGTCGGACGGGAAGTAAATTTTGCCGTGGAAAAAAGAGAATTAACCCGTACCGAAGGATGCGTTCTCGAGGTAAAAGATGTTGTGGCCTACGATAATCGCGGCATTCCTGCCTTGAACAAGATCAACTTGCAGGTGTACGGCGGCGAAATCGTCGGCATAGCCGGTGTCGACGGGAACGGCCAGTCGGAGCTGATTGAAGTGATTGCCGGTTTGCGCAAGGCGACAGCCGGACAGGTATTGTTGAACGGGGAAGATATCACCAACTGGACCGCCCGGAGCATCCGGGAACGGGGCATCGGTCATATCCCTGAAGACCGCCAAAAAAGGGGGTTGGTGCTCGATTTTACGGTTGCCGAAAACATGGTGCTGAATACGTATTACGAACCGCCTTTTAGCCGCAGGGGAATATTGAACCATACGGAAATCGAAGCGAACGCCAATCGCTTGATCGATGAATTTGACGTGCGAACGCCCGGATCTCACACGAAAATTCGCACTTTATCCGGCGGCAATCAACAGAAGGCGATCATCGCCCGCGAAGTATCGCATAATCCGGACCTTCTCATTGCCGCACAACCCACGCGGGGGCTTGATGTCGGCGCCATCGAATTCATCCACCGACAGCTGGTGGAACAGCGCGACAAAGGAAAGGCGGTTCTTTTGTTCTCGTTCGAATTGGACGAAATGCTGAATCTATGTGACCGGATTGCGGTCATGTATAAAGGGGAAATCGTCGGTATCGTCGATCCGAAAGAGACATCAGAACAGGAATTGGGATTATTGATGTCCGGCTCCGTAAAGGAAGGATGGAGGAACGCGCAATGAAGCATGTAATGGAGCGGTTATTCAAAGGATCTTTCGCAACGGCTTTCGTATCCATTCTGCTCGGACTTTTGCTGGCCGGCGTCATCCTCATGTTAGGGGGGTACAATCCGTTTACCGCTTACGGCTCTTTGTTCGCAGGGATTTTCGGAAGCCCTTACCTTATGGGGGAAACGATCAGACAGATTACCCCGCTTATCCTGACGGGACTGTCCGTTGCATTCGCTTTTCGCACGGGATTGTTCAATATCGGGACGGAAGGGCAATTTATGGTTGGACAGCTTGCCGCTGTTGCGGTAGGCAGCATGATCAACCTGCCCTGGTTCCTTCACGTGCCCACCGCGATTATGGCGGCAATTCTCGCCGGCGGGATTTGGGGAGCAATCCCCGGATATCTGAAAGCAAAGCGTGGTGTCCATGAAGTTATCACGACGATCATGATGAACTGGATCGGGCTGATTCTGGTCAATCATCTGATTCGCACCTATCTGAAAGGGCAGGGAGAACGTACGGTCAACATCCACGATACAGCCTCCCTGTCAGTCGACTGGTTAAGCCAATTGTTCGGCGGCGCCCGCATTCATCTCGGAATTGTCGTTGCCCTGCTGGCGGCGGTCTTGATGTACTTTCTGTTGTGGAGAACAACAAAAGGCTTCGAACTGCGCGCCGTAGGTCATAATATTCACGGCGCGGAGTACGCGGGGATGAAAGTGAACCAGAACATGGTTTTGTCCATGGCAATTAGTGGCGCTTTTGCGGGTATCGCGGGCGCATCGGAAGGTCTTGGCGTTTACGGTTATATGGCCATCTCCGCCACTTTTCCCGGCTTCGGTTTTGACGGGATCGCCGTGGCATTGATCGGAGGGAATACGTCGATCGGTATCATTCTGGGAGCGATTCTGTTCGGAGGGTTGACGTTCGGGGCCAAAAGCATGCAGATGGCCGCCGATGTACCGTATGAGATCATTCGTATTGTGATTGCCCTCGTCATCTTTTTTGTTGCTTCCAGCGGTTTTGTGAGCAGTCTGATCGACAAGGTGATAAAACCGTTCACAGGCGGAAAGAAAGGAGGCGCCACGCATGGAAATCCTCGATAATGTGAGCAGCATCGTACACAACGCCGTCGTGTATTCGACTCCCTTGATTTTTGCCGCTTTAGGCAGCATCTATTCGGAGCGCTCCGGTGTCGTCAATATCGGATTGGAAGGCTTGATGATCATAGGAGCCTTTACCGGTGCGATCACGACGCTTGCGACAGGATCGCCATGGTTGGGAGTGGTTGCGGCGTTGCTGGCGGGGATCCTGTTTTCCATACCGCATGCCGTGGCGTCCGTCACATATAAAGCCGACCAGGTCGTAAGCGGGATCGCAACGAATTTTCTGGCTTTGGGGCTTGCCGTTTATTTGACCAAACTCATGTTCCAAAATGCCGCTCAGACCGCCACAATCAAAACCATGATCGGTAAATGGAAAGTACCAGGGCTCGGCGATATCCCCTATCTCGGGAAAATGTTATTTACCGCTTATCCGACTTCCTACCTGGCCATTTTATTGGCATTGCTGTCATGGTATGTCATCTACAAATCCCCGTTCGGGCTGCGTTTGCGTGCTGTAGGGGAAAATCCCGCTGCGGCGGATACCCTTGGCGTTCAGGTGCACAAAATGCGCTACGCCGGCGTGATGATCAGCGGCGCTTTTGCTGGCATCGGCGGAGCCGTCATCAGTTTGACCACGACAAGCAACTTTTCTTACCATACGGTTTCCGGACAGGGGTTCATTGCGCTTGCCGCCGTCATCTTCGGCAAATGGCATCCCGTCGGCGCCATGGCTGCCTGCTTGTTTTTCGGTTTGGCCCAGGCGTTAAGCAGTTCCGCTCAAGTATTCGGATTTGCGCAATATGTTCCTGTCGCGTTTATTCAGATGCTTCCGTATTTGTTAACGATTTTCGTATTGGCTGGATTTGTCGGACGGGCCAGACCGCCCAAAGCGTCCGGAATTCCTTATCAAAAAGGGGAGCGATGACGGCTTGAAAAACATGCAGGACAAACGTATAGTTGAGAGTATCACGTAAAAAAGGGTGACACTGCCAATGATCGAGAAATCGAGTCCCGAACCGCTGTATATCCAGGTGCAGAACTGGATCAAAGAGAAAATCGCAAGCGGGGAATGGAAGGCAAAGGAAAAACTGCCTTCCGAATCCGATTTGGCCGCAGCGTTGGATATAAGCAGAGGTACGATCAAGCAGGCGATCAAGCAGTTGATTACGGAAGGCATATTAGTGCAAATCCATGGGAAGGGCACTTTTGTGATCGGCGAGCAATTGGAATATCCGCTGGCTGAAAGACTCGTATCCGTGGCCGAAACCATGATCGAAAACCAGAAAAACTTTACTACAAACCTGGTTAGCCTGGAATTGATTCCCGCGGGGAAGATGCTTGCGGAAAATTTGCACGTGCAAGCGGACGACAAGGTCTGGTATATGCAGCGCCTTCGTCATTTTGAGGGAACACCTGTCGTTTTTCTCGAAAACTATTTGCCTGCCAATCTGTTTCCGGATCTGGACCAGATTGATTTTACGGAAGACGCTTTGTTTGCCATCATCGAGAATCGGTATAAAACGATCATCGAGTGGGGCAAACGTTCATTTCTGGCAAAAGGCGCAGACGAACGGATTTCCAGGATATTACAGATCGACAAGGGTACACCGGTTACTTTCCTTGAACAGACCACCTATACGTCAAACGATATGCCGATCGAGTATTCGAAGGTATGGCTACGCAGCGATCAGATAAAATTAACTTCTATTTTAAAACGGCATCAAAGGAATTGACATCGAGAAGCGAACCAGCGAAGCGCGCTCCACAGGGGCGCGTTTTTCGTCTATTCCCAGACATTTCCATGCAGAGAAGCGGTGCATTACCGCTTCTTTTTACTGTACATTTGGCGTTCCCAGCGCTTCAGATACGGATACGGGTCAAACGCCCATTCATTAAGCCCCATGTCCCTGTACATGCCGTAGTGCAGGTGAGGTGGGAATTTGCCGGAGGTACCGGGTTTTCCGTATCCGGAGCTGCCCACGTACCCGAGCACTTCCCCCGGTTCAACGATGTCACCCGGTTTTAGTCCCTTCCGGAAGGATGAGAGATGGGCAAAATAGTGGTATACGTTGCCCATGTCCCGCATGCCGATTCGCCAGCCGCCGTAACGGTTCCAGCCCACCACTTCAATGACGCCGTAGCCTGTGCTGAGCACAGGGGTACCGTAACCTGCGAAGATGTCCGTGCCTTCATGGATGCGTCGGCCGCCCCAGCCGCGGGCATCTCCCCAGGTGTTGTTGTAGCTGTAGTTGTAGCGTTTGGGAATCGGGAAGTGATGGGCATCCAGCGCCAGCGTCTGGAATTTTTCATAGACGGCGGCAAACTGGTCGATTGTCTTCACAGCCCGGTCCCGTTTGTAGAATGACCACAGCCCGATTTTCCAGTCCTCCCGAGTGTATCCGTATTGGGAGAAAAAGCGGACGATGGCTGCAAGAACGTCCATATCGTTCCCGCGGTCGGCACGATTGTCGCCGTCCCCGTCACATCCCGTTCCGCCAAAGAACTGGATGGTAGAGCAATCCTTGTCGTCTTCCTCGGGATTCAGCGGCCCGCACCATACGGCAGCAGGTATGTCGATCGCCGTTAAGCGCGAGGAAGGCTCTTGCTGCTTTTGCCGTTTTTTCATCGTTCGCTCGTATTGGTCAATGGCCGCCAGATACGACCACGGGATGTTGTACACCAGCTCCATCCGCTGAAACAGTTGCAGGCGTTCCTGCAAGGCAGGGTCAGTGGGAGCGCTGTTCGCCGGCGGGGGCTTTGGAGCAGCTTTCAATCCGTTTGTCACAGGCAGCGTACAAGCTGTCAAACACAAGCTGATACCGATGCATAGGCGGAAAAAACTCATTCCGTCTCCCTCCAGCCAGTAGTCTCTTTTGTAGTTTCTGCCAGCCTGTCGCCTTTATTCTCGATACTTTTTACCAATCATCATAGGGTTTTGGTCAAGGAATGGTGTATGATGCAAGAAGAAAGCTTTGTGGAAGGTGGAGGAACGTTTCATGATCGTACTGATTCGCTGCGAAAAGCCGCTGCGCCTAAAGGATTTGCTGCCTCTCTGGAAACGCATCAACCGCTCGGTTTCCCCACAGGAGTTGGCTCAGGAACGATTGGAGCGCATGCTGTCGCTGGCCGAATCGTTTCGCGGGGACGTGGAGGAAGCCGTCTGGGATGCGGAAGAATCCGCTCTGCGCGAACTAGTGTACATCGACGGAGGCGATTCGCTTCACATCCAGTCACTGGTCGTACCTGCTGCGCTTCCCGCCAGGCAGCTGCCGCTGTTGACAGGGTGGACGGTACGGGAATGTGCCGAGAGTCCGGTGTCCGACTTTTCTCCGCTGGCGATGGTGTGGTTGAGGGAGAGGAGGGTGCAGCAGATCGGAGGGCTGGAGGGCCGGATCGAGCGGGTAGAGACGGAAGATGGCCTGGCGCTCCTGCAAATATCTGCGACGGAGGAGATCCCCGTCGGCCGCGAGCGGCGAGAGCATGACGTGGAGCACGTCGATGAAGGCATGGTTTTGTTGCAGGCAAATGTAGATGACAGCAGTCCGGAGTGGCTGAGTTACATGATGGAGCAGTTGTTTCGTTCCGGAGCGAATGACGTGAGCTTTTTGCCGATGACGATGAAAAAAAGCAGACCCGGCGTCATGCTGCAGGTTCTCTGCTACCACAGTCAGCTGGATGCGGTCAAGACGACTGTGTTTCAGGAAACGTCAACCTTTGGTCTGCGCTATTTCCCTGTTTCCTGCCACCGGCTGGCACGCCGATTTGTGACAGTGGCTACGTCGTGGGGAGATGTGCCGGTGAAGCTGGGCTACCACCGCGGTGAACGGGTGCAGGTTGCGCCCGAATACGCTGTCTGCGCCCGTCTCGCCGATGCTGCAGGTGTGCCGCTGAAGCTGGTGTACCAACAAGCCGTGCAGCTTGCTTCGGACAGGTCATCCGCCAAAATATAGGAGGCTGGCAGGAAGAGAGACAGCCGCTGCAGAATTCTGATGCGGGGGATTTCCAAATCCTACCTGAAACAAGGGAGGCTGTCTGCATGAGTAAGAAGGTGTTAATTGTTTCCGGAGACGCGGTGGAAGCGCTGGAGATTTTTTATCCGTACTACCGCTGCCTGGAGGAAGGGTTCGAAACGGTCATCGCTTCGCCCACAAAAAAGACGTTACACACCGTATGCCATGACTTCGAAGCTCACAGCGAGACGTACACAGAAAAACCTGCGTATCAACTCCCCTCTCATGTATCGTTTGCCGACGTAAAGGCAGAGGAGTTTGACGGGCTGATTATTCCGGGTGGACGGGCACCCGAATACATCCGCCTGAACGAGCACCTGAAGCCGATCGTCGCCCATTTCTTTGAGGCAAACAAGCCGGTGGCATCCATCTGCCATGGATCCCAAGTCCTCACGCTGGTACGGGAGCATCTCCAGGAGCGCGAGATGACTGCCTACCAGGCATGCCGACCAGACGTGGAGGCTTGCGGAGCGATTTATCAAGCCAATACCCTGCATGTGCACGACAATCTGGTTTCCGCTCACGCCTGGCCCGATCTGCCGGGCTTCATGCGTGAGTTTATCCGCCTATTGAAATAGTTGCGTAAAAGGCCTTGCCGCCGCGGCAAGGCCTTTTTCTACGTATAAGCGTAACTCATAAGTTTGAGGAATAGCTGCGATCTACGGATGTCCGACAAGAACCCTTAGTACGTTGGGTTGGTCAGGCAGGTCGCGGGTACCCGCGCCGTATCCGATGGACTCCACCGTCATTGCCGGCAGCGGACCGAACTCCTTGACCAGCGCAGCGGCAACTCCTGCTCCGGTTGGCGTAGTCAGCTCTTTTTGAATGGAGGTATGGCGAAGCGGAATTCCTTTCAGCATTTCCATGGTCGCTGGAGCCGGCACGGGATACAAGCCGTGGTCGCAGCGCACATAGCCGTTGCCGGTAGGAATCGGTCCGGAATAAAGCTGGTCAATCCCCAGATCTTCCAGCGCCAGCGCGATACCGACCACGTCGACGATGGAATCGAGTGCGCCCACCTCGTGGAAATGAACCGTTTCCACCGGGACGTTGTGGATTTTTGCTTCCGCGACGGCAATTTTTTCAAACACCGCCAGTGCCCTTGCTGTGACGCGCGGTTCCAGATCGGCTGCTTCGATCATGGCGGCAATCTCCTTGTAGCTTCGATGGGCGTGATCAAGGTGTTGGTGATCACGGTCATGATGGTGATCATGGTCATGGTGGTGATCGTGATGATGGTGATCGTGATGATGGTGATCATGGTCATGATGGCGATGCAGGACGGGCAGCTGTTTGGGTGTGTGCACGTGTTCGTTTTCCTTATCAATCACGTCCACTTTCAGGGCGCTGACCCCTTTTTTGACCACGGTTTTCCACTCCAGCCGAAACGGTCCAACACCGAGCTTCCGCAGGTTCTGTTCGATTTTGTGCCGGTCAGCTCCGGCGTCTACCAAAGCGGCCAGCAGCATGTCGCCGCTGATGCCGGAAAAACAGTCAAGATAAGCCATTCGCATAGGGTGGTCACTCCTTCCTCATTCCAATTGGCCAGCATTTCCTGTATCATCATAAGAGAAAGTATGTTCGCTTTAGGAACGACGATCCAATACAATCAAGTGTATCATTGCAGACAGCGGTCTGTCATGTCGGGAAAGAGGGGTTTTCATGCTGACATTCATTCATATGGCGGACGTCCACCTGGACGCGCCGCTGCAGTCGCTTTCCGGGCTGTACGAGCGCAGGCAGGACGATTTTCGCCGGACGATTCAAAAGGTACGCGACCTCGTGATGGATAGGCAGGTCGACTTCTGGCTCATTGCCGGTGACCTTTTGGAATACCACGGCGGGCGGCGCTCCACAGCGCTGTTTTTGCGGGATGTATTTGCTTCCGTCGATCCGATTCCCGTATGCATTGCGCCGGGAAACCACGATCCCTGGAGGTCCGATTCCTTTTACCAAACCATGGAATGGCCGCCCAATGTGATCTGGTTTTCGCCCGAATGGAGCGTGTACGAGTTTCCCGAAAAGTCATGTGTCGTCTACGGTTGGGGGTTTCCGCAGCCGCACGTGCACGAGTCTCCGCTCAAGCAGTTCCCCGGCAAGCTGGCCGGGTACCGGCATCATCTGATGGTTCTGCACGCTACGGTAATGGCGGGGGAAGAGTGGGAACACCAGGCATACGCCCCGATTCCGCTGGCTGATCTGGAAGCGGCCGACCTCACTTACGCGGCACTCGGCCACATACATAAACCGATCCGGTTCATCCACCCGGTACGCAAGACCCCGTTTGCCGCATACCCAGGATCGCCGGAAGGGCTGACTTCCAAAGAGGACGGGGAACGCTGCGTCCTGTTCGGGCAGGTAGATGAAGCCGGAAATGTACACCTGGAGGCAATTCCGGTGCAATCCAGGAAAATCAGCCGACGTGAGATAACGGTCTCGGGCGTGGAAACGATGGAAAGCCTGATCGATCTGGTGGAGCGGGAACTGGCTGACGAGGAGAGCGGGAATCTGCTTTACGTTACCTTGACAGGCGAGCGGCCCAGCCATTTCGTTCCTGCCCTCGATGTGCTTTGCGAGCGGTTTTCCCGGTTTTTTTTCATCCAGTTCACCGACAAAAGCTGGCCCGATCTGGATGTGGAAAGGCTGATGGCAGAGTCCAGCATTTGGAGCAGATGGCTGACGAAGCTGGATGAAGCGGAAGCGGACGCCGCGGATGAATCCGCTCGGGAAATCGTGCGCCTCGCCCGCCGGGAAGCGTTGGCGCGGATAGGAGGCAGTTTGCGGTGAAGATTGAGGAAGTGCAGCTAAAGGGTTTTGGCAAATGGCAGGATGCAGTGTTTCCATTTTCTCCAGGGCTCAATCTGATCAGCGCTCCCAATGAAGCAGGCAAATCAACGTTGCTGCAGGGGCTGTTTGCCGCATTGTACGGGTTGAAGCGGGACTACGTACGGTCTGCCCGCTATCTGCCCGAATATGAAAAGTACATGCCGTGGCATCAGGGACCGTATGAAACCATCGTGCAGTACCAGTTGGCGGGAAAATCGTACCGACTTCACCGACACCTGGAGAAGGAGCGGGAGTCGGCTCGGCTTTATCTGAATCCGGACTGGGAAGATGTGACCCACCTGTACCAGGAAGACCGGCGAAGAGAACGAAATTTTCTCGAGCTGCATCTCGGCTTGAATCGGTCACTGTTTACCGATATTACCTGGGTGAAGCGGGAGCCGCTGATCGCCGCCGAGTACCTCTTGCCTTCCCTTTCCCGGGTGGAAGAGACGGACCCCGAGGTAAACCGGATGCTGGCCGGGCTGGAGCGGGACATTACTGCCATCGGCAAAAAAGAACGTGCGGAAAACACGCTCTTGGGCAAGGCAGCCGGTCTCGTTGCCTTGAAGAAACAGGAGTGGGAAGCGGCCGAACGAGGCTGGCAAGCGGCACAGCAGCTGACGCGGCAGATCGTCGAATGGGAGGCGGAGCAGGCTCGTTGGCAAAAGGAGTGGGCGGCACATTCCCGCCGGCTTGAACAGCTTGCCGATGCAGAGCGCAAGTGGCAGCAAAAGTGGACAGACAGCTACCAGCTGAAGCATTCCGATCAACTGAAAGCGTGGGAAAAGCAATCAGCCTCCGAGGCGGAGCGGAACCTCCATCAAACTACGCGGAGGGCGTTGGCTGAACAGGAGAATGCTGCGTGCGGAGAGGAACTTGACCTGGCGCAGCAGGAAAGGCTGGAACGGCTCGAGGAAGCCTACTCGCGCGGATGGCAGCTGCTGAAAGAACGGGAGAACAAGCGGGAGCAGCTCCGTCAGTTGGTTGTCGATATAACTGCTGCCGGGCCACAAAGACAGAGACGGGGACAGGTAAAGGCCAGCAGTGAATCGGGCAAGCGGACAAAAAAGGGCCGTATCGGCGTGGCTGCCGCCGTCTTGCTGACGGTTGCGGCAGCGGTTTTGATCGCCGCCGACAGAGAAATGGTTGGATTAGCGGCAGGCGGAATTGCTGCCGTTTCGCTCGGGATATTATGGTTTCTTCAGCGGCAACGGGAGAGCGGGATCGCCCCCTCTGCTTCACGGGACGACCGGATGCGTAGTCTGGAGGAGGAGGACGCGCGGCTGAATAGCGAGATGCAATCGATTCTTGCCGAGTGGGGCGTTTCTGACTGGGAAGGTTTTCTTGCGATCCGTGAAGAGCTGATCAAGAGCGGACACAGGGCTACTGAACGGAAATGGACGGCACAAATGCGCCGGCAGGAGGAACGGGAACAGATCATTGCCCGCTGGGGAGAGGAGGTGCGCCGGCTTCTGAAGCAGGAGAAAGAACAACTTGACGAGCAGCGGATGGACTTGACCGAGCGACAGCGGGAAGCGGCAGACCGGATTCAGTCGTGCCGGGAACAGATCGCCCGGGCGACAGGAGAAATCGGGAAGCATGACCATGCTTTTGTCGCCAAAGCGAGAGGCGAATACGATGACGCTGTATCAGCCTTGCAGCATTTGCAGCGAAGGCGGGAAGCTCTTGTACTGGCGAGGGATACGCTCCAGGAGGCAATGACCGAGTGGAACCGGGATATTTCCCCTGCTGTCAACCGATTGGCTTCCGAGGTGATGTCGCAGATAACAAAAGGAGTATACCGGGATGTCCGGCTGGATCCCCGGCGGCAGTTTTCGGTCAGAGTGCTGGAACCTGTCGGGCAGCTGGTAGTGGAGCACGATCAATGTTCGACCGGCACGCAGGATCAGCTTTACTTTGCCCAGCGCATCGCCCTTCTGCGTCATGTAAGCGGACAGACCGAACCGCTGCCGCTGTTTTTGGACGATCATTTTGTTCATTACGATGAAGAACGGCTGGAACGGACATTGGATTACCTGCTCGAGCTGAGCAAGGAACATCAGGTGTTTTTGTTTTCCTGCCAGCAGCGGGAGTTGGCCTATTTGGAACCATACCTGATGCAATCTGAACGGCATGGGATTCACAGGCTGTAACCAAAGAAAGAGACCGGCCTCGGCCGGTCTCCGTTTGTTGAGAAACCAATGGTTTGTAGAGGGACCGATTCCTCCAGCTACCCGCGAGCTGTGACGACCTGCTAGCGTAGGGACGTGGGCGCGGGGATCAAGCAGCGCCACCCCTGGGAAACTTCGTAGTGGCGGCCTACAGCTCTTTTTCCAGCATGGTGAGGAACAAGCCGACATCCGTGACGACCCCTACCGTTTGGGCAGAGCCGCGATCCATCAGCTTGGTGACGACGGCGGGATTGATGTCGACGCAGACGGTTTTGATCCAGCTTGGCATCATGTTGCCGGTACCGATCGCATGCAGCATCGTGGAAAGCATGATCACCATATCTGCGTCGGCGACCTGCTCGGCGTATTGCGCTTGCGCTTCGATCAAATCCATCAGCGTATCCGGCAGCGGGCCGTCGTCGCGAATCGATCCGGCGAGCACGAACGGCACGTTGTTTTTTACGCACTCATACATGATGCCGCTCTTCAGCGTGCCGTCGTTAACCGCTTCCGTGATGGAACCGGAACGGTTAATGGCGTTGATCGCCCGCATGTGGTTTTTGTGGCCCCCGCGCACGACAGACCCTGTATCCAGGTTTACGCCCAGCGAAGTGCCGAACAGGGCGCGCTCGATGTCGTGAACAGCCAGCGCGTTACCGGACAGAAGCGCGTTCACATATCCTTTGCGGATCAGGCTCATGAAGGCATCCTGCCCGCCGGTGTGAATCACAACCGGTCCCGCCACAAACACGATTTTGCCATTTCGGTCACGAATCTGGCGCATTTCATCCGCCAGCTTCTTGACGATTACCTCCACTCGTCGTTCAGAGCTTACTTCATTGTTCATAAAGGAGAACTCCGATCCGGTTTCCTCAACCTGCGGAAGTACGAGACGCACGCCGTTGCTGCCGCAAACCACCTGGTCGCCTTTTTTGATGTCGCGCAGCTTCACGCAGTGGACTTCGTCTCCCTTAATTACCAGACAGGCGTCCATCCGCTGGTATTTGGCCCGCACCCACTTGCCGTTGAGAAACACTTCCGTGGCGTGGTTGGTCGTGGAGTAGAAATCGTCAGGAACGGTTTTGTCCTTTTCCGCCGGTTTTACCGTGACCGTCTCTTCCCCGCGGGGGATGGTGCAGCCGATGTTAATCAGTTCGTTCAGGATCAGGTCGATTTTTTCCTCCGGCAGGTCCAGGGCGATCTTCGCCACCGATTCGTCATCCACCTGGTCCCCGACGGACAGCTGCAGCACGCGATAACGACCGTTGTACTGAACGACGGAGGCGTCGATTTTCTTCAAAATATTGTCGCGGATGATGTGGCCGCGCACTTCAATGACTCGCTCCACGTCTGTTTCCTCCCAATTCCATATGTTCTCATATGTAGCTTGATCTTAGTATATAGGTTGTCCAAATTGCTTCCAAGGGGATGCGGATAAATGGATGTTTATTCACAGGGCCATACTAGACAGAGTGCCTCCGACTCGGACATACATGTTGCCCCTGGCAAAAGCCTTCCACTATAATAGGTGTGACCATGTCGTAATGAGGAGTGAGCCCTATGATTCAACGCAAACCGGAGTGGCTCAAGATCAATCTTGTCTCAGGTGAAGAGCTGGCCAACTTCAAGGAACTGAAGCAGACCATGCGGAGCAAAACCCTGCACACCGTATGTGAAGAAGCAAAATGCCCCAATATCCATGAGTGTTGGGCTAACCGTACGGCTACCTTTATGATTTTAGGTGATATATGTACCCGCGCGTGTCGTTTTTGCGCGGTAAAAACAGGTCTCCCGACGGAACTGGACCTGGCCGAACCGGAACGCGTGGCGGAAGCAGCCGAACAGATGGGTCTGAAGCACGTCGTGGTTACGTCCGTTGCCCGCGACGATCTCGCTGACGGCGGCGCTCAGATCTTTGCGGAAACGATCAAGGCAATCCGACGCCGTCTGCCGCTGGCAACCGTGGAAGTGCTGATCCCTGATTTCATGGGCAACTGGGACGCTCTTCAGGTAGTCATGGATGCACGTCCGGATGTGCTCAATCACAATATTGAAGCCGTCCGCCGTCTGTCGGATCGGGTACGGGCTCGGGCCAAGTACGACCGGACGTTGGCTCTTTTGCAAAAAGCAAAGGAACTGCAGCCTGACATTCCGACCAAATCAAGCCTGATGATCGGCGTGGGAGAGACGTTCGAAGAAATTTTGGAAACGATGGACGACTTACGGGCCGTGGACGTCAATATCATGACCATCGGCCAGTACCTGCAGCCGACCAAAAAACATCTGAACGTGGAAAAATACTATCACCCTGACGAGTTTGCCAAACTGAAGGAAGAAGGGATGAAGCGCGGCTTCAGCCACGTGGAGTCAGGTCCGCTCGTCCGCAGCTCCTATCACGCTCACGAACAAGCCAGCGCTGCGAAAGAAGCCATCGCGCAGGCGTAGTGAAAACCCCTATGCATATGGGCTGCATAGGGGTTTGTCATGAGGGTTTAGCGGCTGGTGCCTTTGATGCCGGCTTTATGGGAGCGATGCATTTCCGTGGTCAACGTCGAACCTCTTGTGGTCAAGTCTTGGCCGTCCGGCAGATCGCCCATGTTTCTGATGAGCATGTCAACCATGCGGTCGTCAAACGGTTGGTTTGCGCCCATGTTTGTTGAGCGGCTGGCAATACGGGTCATTTCGTCGATGATCTGCTGGTTGTCCGTTACGTATACCTTGTAGTAACGAGGGCAGACGGACATCGCATTCATACGTGCCTGTGCCTTCACGGACTGGATGTTCGTTGGAACGCCGGGTCGGGTACCCATGCCGCCGATCGGGCCACCTGGCTGAGCGTTATTTCTGTCGAGATTCAGTCCGACAAAGCATTCCTCGTCCGTCACGAGAACAGTGGACGCATCTACTCCCGGGCAGCTCGCTGTTACATTGCCAACTACCCGTGCCAGTGCATCGCGGTCAACAAAAACGTTGTTGAGCGGATTGGCATTGTTGGTCAGGAAGCTTCGGTTCACTCTGACGTAACCCATCTGCGACATGCCGTTTTGCATGATTCCCGCTCGGCCATTGTCACGGTAAATGGATGCGTTTCCGGTTCCGCGAATGCCCGTCTGATCGGCAGTGCGGATATTGGCACCGTTAAACGCGTTGTAGTTGCGCATGGTGCCATTGAACATGCCGTCTGGAGCGCCTGCCATATTATTGGTCATGGTTCGGGGACCAGCGAAATTCTGCACATTGGTTCTGTTCGGGACGTTGTTGTTAGGAGCGGCGTTATTCGCACAAGCTGTCGCCAACAAAGCGATACCTGCAACGGTACTGTAAAGCCAGGTTTTTTTCAATGGTTACACCCCCTGTAAGTAGATTGCCCTCGCGGGGTGTACCGTTTTCGTGGGAATTTTATGTCTAACAGCAAAAAATGTGGTAAGATGGACATAGTATGCAAGCATGAAGGAGGAAACGTGCTTGATCCGCACACCAGCTGGTACCTATGAGGTCATAGAAGAAAACCGAGACGGATGGAACCCGGAAGCATTTAAAGAGCGCTACAGCGACATATTGGATAAATACGATTACATCGTGGGGGATTGGGGATACGGCCAGCTTCGTTTGCGAGGATTTTACGACAACGCCAACCGAAAGGTGCCGTTTGAGCAAAGAATTGCCACCCTCGATGAGTACCTGCAGGAATACTGCAACTTCGGATGTCCGTACTTTGTGCTGAAGAAAGTAAAGGCGGCGCAGACGGTACCGGGAGAATCCCCCGCCGATTATGAAGAGTCTTCCATTACGTTGGACCTCCAGGCGTCCAGCCGTGCCGAACAGGCAATACCTTATCTCGATCGGAAGGAACGCAGACGCTTTCATCAACGTCCCAACCGCCAGGATCGTCCTGAAAAGCAAGGCAGCAGTCAGGGCGACCGTCAAAATCGTCACGAACGGGCCGGCAAAACAGGCCTAGCTGAACAAGGCAAAACAGACAAGAACTGGCGAGCGGACCGGGGAGGAAAAGACCGGCGGGGCAATTCGCTTCGCTCCAATCGGGACAAGGTATCGGTAAGCAATGTCCCCCCGCAAAATAAACCGGATTAAGCGCAAAAAGCGCCTCACCGGCGGACATGGCCAATCGTCCGTCAGGGGGCGCTATTTTTAGTGTATAAGAATTTGCTAGAAAAGTGTTCGGGGGCCCGCCCGGCGAAGAAAGCCCGGATGGGTTTTCTTAATCTTCCTGTTCATACGTTCCATCGTCGTAGGCAGATCCCTGTACGTGCTGATATCCGTAATACGGCGAATACGGCGGATAGTACGGATAAGGTGAATAGTACGGATAAGGTGGGTATGGATAGAAGTATTCATACGTTGGGAAAGGGATCGGGATGGGAATCGGAACAAAGCGTCTTCTTCTCCGGCGTCCAAATGGAAACAGCACAGGTTGGGCTTGCTCTTCCGGGAATGGTTGGTAGTGATCGTGTTGATAAGGCTGCATACTCGCGAATCGCACTCCTCTCTACGCTTATGTCTGTCTTGCAGTAGCAGTATACGAGACAAATACCCAGGAGGAGAGTTGTCCGGCCGGAAATGGGCGTTTTCTACACTTTTTCGCAACTTGTACCACATTTTTGCGGCATTTTGGTTTTAGCATAAAGGTATCAACACCAAACCAAGCAGGGAGTGTGAAGGTTACATAAAAAAATGATTTCTGTTTCACTGATTACAGCCAGTTTGCTTGTCAGCGGTGTGGGAGTCGTGGGAGCCGAGGAAGCCGCACCAAAAACGGGAATGAAGACGAGGCGCAAGCACTGTTGTCGGAGGCAGTAGAACTCCTGCAGCAAATGGTTGACCTCAAGCAGGAAATTCTCGCGCAAATGGCGCAAATTGCCGAAATCCTAACAGAACTGCAATAATGGAAGAAGGAAAAAGCTCCTCATTGGGGCTTTCAAGCTCCACCTGATCTCTGGGTACTGGACATCATGTTGCCGGCCATGAACGGGTACGAGTTCTGCAGACGTCTCCGGGCTGAAACGGAGGCGCCGATCATCATGATTTCCGCGCGTGATGAAGAGGTTGACAAAATTCTCGGCCTGGAGCTGGGAAGTGACGACTATCTTACAAAACCATTCAGTCCAAGAGAGTTGGTGGCTCGAGTCAATCGTGCGCTTCGTCGCTGGGATCAAATGAAAAGCCGCTCCTTGGACCCGTCTGAGCAAACTCTGCTCTCTTCCGATCAGCTTGTGCTCAATCTGGAGAAGAGACAGGCGCTTTGGCAGGGAACCGAGGTGGTTACCACCCTAAAAGAATTCGAATTGCTTCGTTTTCTGGTTGATCACCCCAATCGCGCATTTTCCAGAGAGGAGCTGCTGAACTCAGTCTAGGGCCATGATTTCTACGGCAGTGATCGGGCAGTCGACGATTTGGTCAGAAGGATACGCAAAAAAATGAGCGGGATCCCATTGGAAACGGTCTGGGGATACGGGTACCGTCTGAGGTGCAGCGGAGAGAAGGAATAATATGAAATTGCTTCATCGGATGACACTTTCATTTGGATTGTTGTTGGTGATCGTTACGGGTGCTGCCGCATTGTTGATTCACTCGCTTTTGCTGGACAACCTGATTGAGCAGCAAAGGAAAGAGCTCTTGTTAAAAGGCGAGCTTTGGGCACAGCAGCTGAACGAAAGAAAGGATACCCTTGAGCTGCCGGATTTTGACAAGCTGAATCGACTGTTGATCTCCAGCAAAAAAGTGGAAGTGTTGATCGCCGGAAAAAAGAAAAGAGTGTTGTTTTCCACGTTTCCTGCAGAGACTCTTGCCGAATGGGTGGAAGGAATTGAACGAAAAGAGTCCAAACGAAAGAACAAGGATATCTGGAATGTGGGTGATAGCGAATATATCGTAGTCACGGTTCGCCTTCAAGGGGACGGAAATCCAAAGCTGTTGTTGGCCACACCGATTCGAGGGCTAAAGGATGTCCGCATCGAGTTGACGGGAAAAATCGTGGTGATCCTTGCCATCGGAACAGCAGGCGTCATTGCAATCAGTTATTTGATCACCCGGAGTTTGGTAAAACCGTTGGTGAAACTGCAGGCAGAGCTGAAAAAAATTCAGATGCGCAAATTTACCGATGTGGAGCATATCAAGGCAAGGGGCGAGATTGGGGATGTTGCCAAAAGCGTCTATGAAATGGCGAACGAATTGGGCCGATTTCACGCTATCCAGAAGCAGTTTTTTCAAAACGCTTCCCACGAATTGAAGACACCGTTAATGTCCATCCAGGGATATGCGGAAGGAATCAGGGACGGAGTATTTTCCGGAGATGCGGCTCGGAAAGGATTGGATGTGATCGTGCAGGAGTCCGTACGACTAAAAAACCTTGTCACGGAGATGATCTTGCTAGCCAAGCTGGAAAGCGAGGAAGGTATTTTTCATCCCGTAGAGGTGTGTCTGGAGCAGCTTGCAAAACAAGCGATGGAAAGAGTCAATCCGCTTGCCGCAAAGCGCCATATTGAGGTAAAGCTGGTTCAAGACGGCAGCATCCCATCTGTCCGGCTCGACCCGGACAATGTTAAACCGCTTCATGAAAGGCAAGGATGGGGAAACCGGTCTGGGATTGGCAATCTCCCGCGCGATTATCGAACGCTGCGGAGGAACGATTGTTGCTTGGAACCGCCCTCATTCCGGCGCCGTGTTTCGCATCCGTCTCCCGTTCGACAAATAAAAACGGGAGCGTTTGGCCCCCGTTTCAGATCACCGTCTGTAAAAACGATTTCAGTTCTTCCGCTTCCTGTTCGTTCAGCTGAAAAGCGTACTCCAGATAGCCTTCTTCCTTCAAGTCGTCGTCGCCGATGATGGCGGAGCGCCCGTTCTGGATGTTGATCACCAGCTTTTTGCCGTAAAACCGGTTCGTGTTCGTGATCGCCAGGTCAAAGCGGGTTGCTTCCCCCATGAAGCTGACGAAGCGGGTAGTGGTTTGTTCCGTTTCGTCGTACAAGAAAAACAGTTCATTGGACATGGTGTGTCTTCCCTCTACTTCCATACAAGATTGGGTTTATGCTCCAGATTATGCAGCGCGCGTATGAAACGAATGGTCTTGGTTTTCGCGCGCATGACGATGGAGTGCGTCTCTACCATATCGTCACCGAGATAGCGTACACCCTGCAGCAGTTCACCGTCGGAGACTCCAGTCGCGGCGAAAATCGCATCATCTCCGCGGACGAGATCGTTCAGCGTTAATAGCTGTTCCGGGTCGGCCAATCCCATGCGGATGCAGCGTTCCCGCTCAGCGTCGTTCTGCGGTTTCAGCTGCGCCTGCATATCACCGCCCAGGCATTTGATCGCGGCTGCGCTGATAACCCCTTCCGGCGCTCCGCCAATCCCAAGGAACAAGTCAATACCGGTATGGGGAAGGCAAGCGGCAATGGCTGCTCCCACGTCTCCGTCACCAAACAGCTTGACCCGTGCCCCTTTTTCCCGAATGGCGTCAATGATGTGGTTGTGACGGTCCCGTTCCTGAACGATCACCGTTACGTCCTGAATCCGCTTGTTGTTGGCTTCGGCGACCACTTCAATCATCTTTTCCACCGGATCGTTCAGATGGATCCTGCCCGCAGCCCGTTTGCCAACGGCCATCTTCATCATGTACATGTCGGGAGCGTGAAGCAGCGTTCCGCGATCGCCAATGGCTACTACGGACATGGCGTTATTGTGTCCTTTGGCGACAATGGTCGTACCCTCCAGGGGATCCACCGCCACGTCAACCTCAGGACCTTCCGCATCGTGATTCCCCAGCTTTTCGCCAATGTAGAGCATGGGAGCCTCGTCCAGTTCTCCTTCGCCGATCACAACCGTTCCGCGCATGGCGATTGTATCAAACATGGCACGCATCGCCGTGGTGGCAGCGTCATCCGCTTCGTTCTTCTTCCCGCGGCCCAGCCAATGGGAGGAAGCCAGCGCCGCCATCTCCGTCACGCGGACCACTTCCAAAGCCAGTTCTCTTTCCACACCAATTCCTCCTTGGGTCCAAACGAAAAAACTCCTTACACATTGTAACACAAGGAAAAGGGAAGAGCAGGTCTTTCGTGACAGCCTCGGCAATTTTGGTATACTGTTGATAAGTGAGGTGAGCCTGATGAACAATTCCTACCTGCAAGAGGGAGAACTGGTTCTGCTTGTGTTGGTGTTGACCTTTGTCATTACCATTTTTTATGCGAAACGGGCTTCCAGAAAGCGAAACAAATAAAGGTGGCGTAAGCGTATATGTACGATGTAAATACAAAAAAAATTGACGAAGTGCTCTCACATATGGGCAAGATGCTCGATCTGCTGGACAAGCTGGCTGAACGCACCGATGAGGCCATTGCGCAGGACGAGGTGGCGGTGGCGGCGATGGAGCGGGCCCTGCATCTTGCAATCGAGGCCGTCATCGACGTCGGGAACGCCTTGATTGACGGCTTTATCATGCGTGACCCCGGCAGCTATGCCGATATTGTGGAAATTTTGCGTGACGAGCGGGTGTTGTCAGACCAGCAGGCGAAGCGGTTGACAGAGGTTGTGGAATTCCGCAGGCATCTGGTAAACGAATATACAGCCGTGCCGATCGCCAGCATGATTGCGCTGGTGCGCGAGCAGCGGGAGACACTCCGGCAGTTTGATCCGGCTGTGCGGGAGTTTGTGAAGAAGGAACTGTTTTAACTGCGAAGCCCTTTTTTAAACAAACTGCTTTCTTTTGTTTACTAAAGTGTTTTTATCCGCTAAAATAGAAGGAAGAAGGGCGGTGATATCCATGACCAATGAAGGAACTTCCACCCGTGACCAGATCCTGCATATGCTCAAGGTAAAAGGATCTCTGTCGGTCAGCGACATGGCAGTTGAGCTGGGGATTACTGAAATGGCTGTGCGCCGCCATCTGAACACACTGGAGCGGGACAACCTGATCCAATCGACGCTTGTGCGCCAGGCAATGGGGCGCCCAACCAACGTCTACTCTCTTTCGCAGGAAGCAGACGAACTGTTTCCCCGCAATTATTCCCATCTTACGCTTGATTTTCTGCGCGATCTAAAAGAGATGGACGGATTGGGCAAAGTGGAGATGCTGTTCCGGCGCCGGGAGAACCGGTTGGAGGAAGCGTACCGCGGTCAGGTGCAAGGCGATTTGGAGCACCGCGTAGCCAAACTGGCGGAGCTGCAAAATGAAAAGGGATACATGGTTGAATGGGAAAAAGATCAGGAGTCCGGTCAGTATTACCTCAAAGAGTACAACTGCCCGATTTCCCAGGTGGCGCGGGAATTCAACCAGGCGTGCAGCTGTGAACTTTCCTTGTTCCGCCGCGTGCTGAAGGCCGATGTGGAGCAGACGTCCTGCATGGCCAAAGGCGGCGACAAGTGTATTTTTCAAATCAAAGAAGCAAAGTAAGAGACCAGATCCACTCCAGGGCGAGTGGATTTTGCTTTAGCCTATCGAAAAGGTTAAAAATCAGGCATTTGATGCAGCTGCTTGGAAAGTGTTCGGGGCCCCAGCCGACACCAGCGTTGGCTAAAGTCGGCTGGGTTTTTTAGGGCATATAAGAATTTATAAAAATGGACATCCAATACAGCCACTTGGAAAGGGTTTGGGGCCCCGCCCGGCGCAGCGCTAGCTACTGCCGGGTGGGTTATTTTGCCGTGTGGGTAAAAGGAGGACAGAATGAAACAGTACAAGGGCTATCTGCTCGATTTGGACGGGACGATTTACCGCGGCAGCGAAGTTATAGCCGAAGCGGTACCGTTTATCGGTTACCTTCGGGAGCAAGGCATTCCCTTTCTCTACCTGACCAACAACTCATCGGCTTCGCCGGAACACGTGGCGGACCGATTGACCGCCATGGGGCTGCCTACCAGCCCCGGCGAAGTATACACCTCCAGCATGGCTACGGCCAGCTTTCTTGCTGAAAAGGCACCGCCGGGGACGCCTGTCTACGTCATCGGAGAAGACGGGCTTCGCCGGGAACTGGAGCGGCACGGCTTCATCCTGACGGAACAAGGAGCCCGTTACGTCGTGGTAGGGATCGATCGCTCCTTCACCTATGAAAAGCTGGCAACTGCCGCTTGCGCCATCCGCAACGGTGCAGAGTTTATCGCCACCAACTGCGATCCCGCGCTTCCCAGTGAACGGGGACTGCTCCCCGGCAACGGTTCCCTGGTTGCTGCCGTCTCGGTTGCTTCCGGCGTAAAGCCGACTGTGATCGGGAAGCCGGAGCCGTTGATTGTCCGCTATGCGCTGGATAGCCTGGGGGTGCCGGCGGACGACACGCTGATTGTAGGCGATAATTTGTTTACGGACATTGAGGCGGGAGCCAACAGCGGTCTCGACAGTCTGCTGGTGCTGACCGGATACTCAACGGCGAAAGACGCCGAGCATCATTCCTGCCGGCCAACCTACATCGCGGCAGATTTGCAGGATTGGCTCCGCCGATTGACAGGGAAGTAGCGGGCTACATGCATTCCTGTTCTTCCGCTTTTTGCTTGTGCCGATGGGCGATCCTGCTGGAGGCGGCTGCGGCAATGGCCCCGACCAGGTCATCCAAAAACGTGTGAACGCCAAAGCTTTTGTCATTCAGGTCCTTTAATTTGCCGTATTTCATTTTGTCCACGTACCCGTAGTTGGTAAAGCCGATGCTGCCGTACAGATTGACGATGGCCAGCGCCAGCACCTCGTCAATGCCGTAGAGCGGCTCATCCGTCTCGATAATGTCCTGCAGCGGTGTAAGCAGTTTCTTTTCTTCCGCCAGGATGTCCAACTGAATGCCGGTAAATAGTGCGTTTTGCACCTCGCGTTTTTTTAACACGGACTGTACGCTCTCCACGCACGTTTCCCAGGACAAATCGGGAATGTAGTCTTTCTGCAAAAACATGACGATGTCGGCGATATCCGCTACCTCTACACCTCGCTGCTGCAGAAGTTCAAGTGTCTGTTCATAGCATTGGTTGCTGTTAAGGGGACTGGCTCTCATCTCAAGCTCCTCCTCGGTTCGCTCTGCAAACATGCATGTGGGTAGTATCTGCCGGGGTATAGGCACCTATCCCGCCCATCCATCATAAAATGCCCTAAGAGGAAAGTGCGTTGGGAGGATGGAACCATGCAGGAAAGAGCCTTAATCCAAAGTGAATACGGTTTTCGGATCCTTGATTGCAAAGTCGAGGGGGGGCACACCGTCCTGTGCACGGATCAGGGTGTATTTTATCTGTACACCGCCCCGGCCGGATACAAGTACAAAAGCAAGTTTATCGAGAAGGTAAAAAAACACCTGAAAGGGCAGAAAGAGATCGCCATGCTCTCCTTGGCGCCAACGTTGAAGGGGCAGTATTACGTTGTGCACGAAGAGGAAATCTACTATCTGTACCGGGGGATTCGCGAGTCGGTTCCCATCGAGCCGGTGTATGCAAACGGACAGGCGCTCGCTCTTTTTCATCAGGCGACTGCTTCGTTTTCCGGGGATCGGCTGTTTTTCCCGTACAGCTCGTTGGGATCATGGCCCTCCATGTGGCGGAAAAAGCTGCGGCAGTACAGCGCCTATCAGGACGATCTGGGGATCTACGACGGTGAAATTACCCCATTCGACGAGTATTTGCTGACAACCTATACGTATGTGCATCACCTGGGGGACACGGCTGTCCAGTATTTGCATGACGTCGGCTATCAAGATGTGGTGAAGCAAACGGCCGATTGCGGAAAAGTGGCCTACCAAAATTTTGACGAAGGGTATATTCTATTTAATGAAGATTGTGCTCGTTACATCGCCGGCGAATGGAATTGGGTCATCGACATGCGTGCGCGGGATATCGGCCAGTGGATCAAAGCCGATGTTCGCCGCAACGGGTGGCGGGAGGACGCGGTGATTCAATTTCTGGACGGCTACAACAGTGTCTGCCCGCTATTGCAAAGCGAGTACGCCGTGGTGTATGCGCTGATGCTGTATCCCGGCCGCTTTCTGAAGTATGTGGAAGCCTACCGCGCTTTGTCTCCCGAGGAGCGTGAAGAAGTAAACGCCGAGGCATGGCAAGGGACGCTGGAAGACGAGCTGGCTCACATGGAACAGGCACTTCGCAGCTTTCCGCTGACCGTGTGCAAACGGTACGGGGTGTCCATTCCGCTCATTGATTGGTTGTGGAGGCCAGATGATGACGAAACAGGATGCAAAATGGTGTGTGTATCTGACGAGGAAAGTAGCTGCTGAGATTGTGGAGCGGCTGCAGGAGATCGCCCAAGTGGAAGTGTGGGAAGGAGACGGACCGGTTCCGCGGGACGTCCTGCTTAAGAAGGTGGAAAAAGCCGATGCCCTGTTTGCCATGCTGACCGATCGAATCGACGAGGATTTGCTGAAGCGGGCAGAGCGTCTGCAGATCGTGGCCAACATGGCCGTCGGCTATGACAATATCGACGTCGCTGCGGCGAAAAAGAGGGGAATCGTCGTGACCAATACGCCTGACGTGCTGACGGAAGCGACCGCTGATCTGGCTTTTGCCCTGCTGCTGGCAGCAGGTCGCCGATTGGTGGAAGCAAACCGTTTTCTGCATGCCGGCGAATGGAAAACATGGAGTCCGTACCTGATGGCAGGGCAAAGCGTACACGGAGCCAAGCTGGGCATTATCGGCATGGGGCGGATCGGCGAGGCAGTAGCCAAAAGGGCAAAGGGCTTCGACATGTCCCTTTTGTACCACAATCGGCGGCGCAATATGGCAGCGGAACGGGTTACCGGTGCCCGCTACTGCGGGCTGGATGAGCTGCTGCAGGAATCCGATTACGTTGTGCTGCTGACCCCGTTGACGCCACAGACCCGCGAACTGATGGGAGCGCGGGAATTTTCGCTGATGAAGCCGTCTTCTGTTTTCATCAACGTCTCCCGCGGCGGAACGGTTAACGAAGAGGCGCTGTATCAGGCGTTGGTGACCAAACAAATCTGGGCGGCGGGGCTCGATGTTTTCCAGCAGGAGCCGGTTCCTGTTGATCATCCTTTGCTGTCGCTCCCCAATGTGGTCGCGCTGCCGCATATCGGCAGTGCCACCTATCAGGCGCGCACACAGATGGCGCGGTTGGCTGCGGACAACATCGTTGCCGTGCTGACGGGAAGGGAGCCTATCTCACCGGTATGAACGCAATGATTTGGATGGCTGTTGGCATGCTGCTGCTGGTATTGGCAGGAATTACTGCCATTGCGTTGAGGGTTAGCTGGAAGCTGACGCATCCGCCTCGCAAGCCGGTCGATATGGATCCGCAAACATTTGGAATACAAGCGACGGAAGCGGTAACGTTTCCCAGCCGCGATCCGGCCGTGACTCTCAGCGGCTGGTACATGTCCGCTCGGGCCAACGGTGCAAAGAGCAACGGCGGCACGCTTATTTTTGCTCACGGCTACAGCCAGAACCGACAGGAGCCGCATCTGCCCGCCTTGTCACTGGCTGCCCGGATGCTGGCCGAAGGCTATGATGTGCTGATGTTTGATTTTCGCAACGCCGGCGAATCGGGGGGTTCACTCACGACGATCGGCTATTGGGAGCAGCTCGATCTGCTCGGAGCTGTCGATTACATAGCGCAACGTTTTCCCCAGCAAGCAATCGGGTTGATCGGATTCTCCATGGGAGCTGCCACCTCGCTGCTGGTTGCCGGGCAAGATGCGCGTGTCCAAGCTGTTGTCGCGGATTCGCCGTTTTTCTCCCTGAGCGAGTACCTGGAGGAGAATCTTCCCCAGTGGACAGGGCTTCCGCGTTTTCCGTTCAATTGGCTGATCCTTCGTCTTAGCCCGCTCTTGTACGGGGCTGATTCCCGCGACGTGAAACCGTTTCAGGCGGTAACCCAAACGGACAAGCCGATTTTATTGATTCACGGGACGGGAGACGATACCGTGCCTTGTTCAAACAGCGAACGTCTGCACGCTCTTGCCGGGGAGAATCGTTCCGAGCTGTGGCTCGTTCCTGACGTCGGACATGTTCGCAGCTATGCCAAGTACCCGGATGAGTACGCCGAAAAAGTGATTGCGTTCTTCCGCAGGACGCTGCGGGCAAGCAAAAACCCCCTGCCTCTTGCAAAGAGATAGGGGGTTTCCCTGGCCTGCTATCAAAACACCTGCTGTACTTCTTTAATGCCTGGAATTTCTTCCAACAGCGCGCGTTCAATCCCCGCTTTCAGGGTGATGGTCGATGACGGGCAGCTGCCGCAGGCGCCCATCAGACGAAGCTTAACGATACCGTCCTCCACGTCGACGAGTTGTACGTCGCCACCGTCGCGCTGCAGGTACGGACGCAGTTTATCTAGAACTTCCTGAACTTGATCCATCATGTTGTCCATTGAAATTCACTCCTTTCCATCCTCCCCTCTATTATAATCTCCAAGGGGGAAGAAATCCATGTCTTTGCATGTGGTTTCGCACTTTCCGCACACCCTGCGGGCTCTCCAACCGATGGACTTTTCCAGATTGGGTCATGGTATAATAGAAAGGAAAAACGATGTCATTGATGAGGAGTTAGTTGCCGTGAAGGTTTACCGCAATGTGAAGGAACTGATTGGTAACACGCCAATCGTTGAACTTACGCAGTTTGATCTGCCGGAGGGCGTTCGACTGTTTGCAAAACTAGAGTTTTTCAACCCCGGCGGAAGCGTCAAAGACCGACTGGGAATGGAACTGATTCGTGCCGCGGAAGAGAGCGGTCAACTGAAGCCCGGGGGAACCATCATTGAGCCGACGGCCGGGAATACCGGGATCGGGGTCGCGCTTGCCGCCGTGGGCACCGGATACAAGGTCATTTTTTGCGTACCGGCCAAATTTTCCGAGGAGAAGCAGGAATTGATGCGAGCGCTGGGAGCGGAAGTGGTCAACACCCCGACCGAACTGGGCATCAAGGGGGCCATCGCCAAGGCACAGGAACTGGCCGCAGCGATTCCCGGCTCCTTTGTTCCCCAGCAGTTCGCCAACCCGGCCAATCCGGATGCACACTACAAGACGACCGGACCGGAAATTTGGGAGCAAATGGATGGGAAAGTGGACGTATTCGTTGCCGGGGCAGGCTCGGGCGGTACATTCATGGGGGTTGCTCGCTATTTGAAGGAGCAAAAGCCGTCCGTAAAAACCGTCATCGTCGAGCCGGAGGGTTCCATTTTGAACGGCGGCGAACCGGGACCGCACAAAACGGAAGGAATCGGAATGGAATTTCTCCCTCCGTTTATGGATACCGGGTACTTTGACGCTATTCACACGATCATGGACACGGAAGCGTTTGACCTGGTGAGGCAGTTGGCCGCAAAAGAGGGGCTGCTCGTCGGCAGCTCTTCGGGAGCAGCAATGGCTGCGGCTCTGCGCGAGGCGAAGGCGGCCAAACCGGGTACCAACATCGTCACCATTTTTCCGGACGGCAGTGAACGATATCTGAGCAAGAAAATCTATCAAGGAGGAGTATAAAATGCGGTTAAAAACACGCTTGATTCACGGAGGAATCGACGGCGATCCCCATACCGGCGCCGTATCCGTTCCGATTTATCAGGTAAGCACCTACAGACAGGAAGCGATCGGCAAGCATAAAGGCTTTGAGTACTCCCGTACGGGGAACCCGACCCGCCACGCACTGGAAGCGTATATTGCGGAAGTGGAGGGCGGGGCTCGCGGCCTCGCGTTCGGTTCCGGGATGGCTGCGCTGTCCACGGTTCTTTCCATGTTTAGCAAAGGAGATCACCTGATCGTAGGAGACGACGTGTACGGCGGAACCTATCGCGTCATCACACGGGTGTTTTCCCGTCTGGGACTGGATGCCACCTATGTGGATACAACCAACCTGTCTGCCGTAGAAGCGGCTGTACGCCCCGAGACCAAGGCCATTATCATGGAGACGCCGACAAACCCGCTGTTAAATGTCAGCGACATCGCGGCATTGGCCGAGATCGCCAAAGCGAAAGGGCTGCTGCTGATCGTCGACAACACGTTCATGACACCGTACTGGCAAAACCCGCTGGATTTGGGTGCAGACATCGTGTACCACAGCGCTACAAAATACCTGGGCGGACACAGCGATGTCGTAGCCGGTCTGGTTGTGGCAAAAGAACCCAAGCTCGGTGAGGAACTGCATTTTCTGCAAAACGCCATCGGCGGGGTGCTCGGACCGCAGGACTCCTGGCTTTTGCTGCGCGGAATGAAAACGCTGGGTGTGCGGATGGAAGAGCACGAGGCCAATACCCGTACTCTCGCCAAATGGCTGGCAGAGCGCAATGACATTGAGAGAGTCATTTACCCGGGTCTGGAGAACCATCCGGGACATGAACTGATGCAAAAACAGGCGCGCGGATTTGGCGGCATGATCTCGTTCGACGTGGGAAGCGGTGAGCGTGCGGACGAAGTACTCTCCAAGGTGAAGTACTTTACTTTGGCCGAATCTCTCGGAGCGGTGGAAAGCCTCATCAGTGTACCTGCCCGCATGACGCATGCATCCATACCGGCGGAACGCCGTGCGGAGTTGGGCATTACCGATGGTCTTATCCGCATTTCTGTTGGAATTGAGGACGTCCAAGACCTTATTGAGGACCTGGAACAAGCCCTGGCATAAAGGACGGTAGGGACGATGAGCGTGGAAATAAAAGTGTACGGCACCGAACAGCTGTGTGCCAGCTGCGTCAATCTGCCGTCGGCAAAGGAAACAGCTGCCTGGCTGGAGGCTGCGCTCTCCCGCAAATACGGTAACGATCGTATCCGCATCAGCTATTCGGACTTTCAACAGCCGGTGACAGAAGAAGACAAAAACTGGGCAAAGAGGATCATTGAGGAAGATTTGTGGTATCCGCTTGTCGTAATTTCCGGGGAAATTGTCGGAGAGGGAAACCCCAGGCTGAAGGATATTTACGCAAAGCTGGAAGAAATCGGTGTGGTGCCGTTGAGTGAATCAGAGTGATGACCAAACATCTGTGAAAAGTGAGAGGAGCGCCACCTCTGAGAAAATGCGGAGAAATCGGTCCCGAATAGACACCAATCCCTTTTTCGACAGTCTCAGAGCGAGAAATCGCTCTTTTTTTCAGCCACTAGAGAAGTGTTCGGGGCCCCAGCCGACACCAGCGATCGCTTAAGTCGGCTGGGTTTTCTTATTCACTACAGGAGAGAGGAGAAGGTGTTTCCAGGCGGAGCGACTATTGTGCGACTATTGAAACTCTGCCTAGCGGAGGAAATAAAACACCCCCAAGTTCTACCTGTCCAACCGCCCTCATATACATGCATACCATGAAAGAAAGAGGGGAGCGGTAATGCATGGAACTGCAATTGGCCCGCTATTATGAGCTGAAGCTGATGCAAAAGGAGATAGAGGATGAATTGGAAATTCTCAAGAAGCAAATCCTGGAGGTCCAGACAGAAGCGGGGAGTGTGGAGGCAGGAGAGTACAAGCTGACTGTCAGTTTTCAAGAGAGACGGGAGTATCATGACGACCGACTGTTCAATGCCCTCCCGGATCCCGCACTGTGGAGACTGATGTCCAAAGCAGACTCGGGAAAAATCTCCAGTTTATTGAAGCTGCGGGTCATTCACGAAGGCATTGTCGAAGGGGCGTATGAAGTTCGGAAAATTTCAGCAATTCGCGTCCAAAAACGGTAGCAAACCAGTGTCCCATTTTCTGAGCCCCTGCATCAACGCCGTTCCGTCTGTTTGCCGATTGTATATATCGTTGGCAACGACACGTCACTGTATTGGCCTTGGCGAGGGGAAGGGAATGAATACCCGTCCCACGCCTTGTTCCTTAGGCTGAAGGACAAGACCTTCTACCGAAATTTTCGCCGACTGGCGCGTCAGTATCAAGCCAGGAAAAAAGGCTGATGACAACAATCGTTGCCAGCAGCCTTTTCTTTTTATCCCAAGTGTTTTTTGTACATCCAGAGAACGCCGCTCTTCATGACGCGGGGCATTTGACCTACGAGGGAGACTTTGCCCATTACGCCGAAGCCTTCTTTTTTACCGAGGGAGCCCAGAACCCCTTTTAATTTGAAAGGCGGCAGGGAGGCAGGATACTCCTCGCCTTTGAAGTCTTTTTTCAGCAGCATGGCAATCTGTTCGCCCTGAACTTCTGCCAGCTGTGCGCTTGGTGCAAACGGAAGGCTTGCACAGTCGCCTACCACATAGACGTTTGGATGGCTGGGGAGCTGATGATACTTGTTCAATACCGCGCGGCCGATGTTGTCCACTTCGATGGGAAGCTCACGCACGATGCGGTTTGCTTGAATACCGGCCGTCCAGACGACGGCGTCTGTCTCCAGCGGTTGGTTGTGGTTGTAGACGACGCCCGGTTCCACCCGGTTCACACAGGCCATGGAGACCAGCTGTACGTCGTGTTCGATAAACCACTGGGAAGCGTACGTCTGCAATTTTTTGGGAAACGGGCTGAGAATGCTCTCGCCGCGGTCAATGATGCGAATGTTCAAGTCAGGACGACTCTCTCGAAGCTCGGAAGCAACCTCAACGCCGCTCAAACCGCCGCCGACAATCGTAACCGTTCCGTACGGGCCGACATTGTTAATCGCTGCGTAAGTATTGCGGGTCGCCCCCAGAGTTTGGATGGAGTGCGTATATTGATCGGCACCCGGAATATCGTGATAACGGTCTTCACAGCCCAGAGCCAAGACCAGCCAATCGTAGGGCAGTGTGTCGCCGTTTGTGAAGCGAACGATCCGCTCGTCCAAATCGACTCCGGTGACTTCCCCGTATTTAATGGTCAACCGAGGATCGCTTGGGAAAGCGACGCGTATCGCCTGCTCCGGCTCCGTCCCCGCGGCCAGCGCGTAGTATTCCGTCTTTAAGCCGTGAAAAGGCATCCGGTCGACCAGCGTCACGAACACATTGTCGGGTAGATCAGGGGTAAGGACGCGTTCGATAATCCGCAAACCCCCGTAACCTCCGCCAAGGATCACAAGTCGTTTCATAAAAGTCTAGTCCTTTCTTCTGTCCGTTTGTTTTCATGTACCCATTCTATTTTTAGTCTCTTTCGGCAAAAATGCAAGCAGAATCTTTTTCCCGCACTCGCACTCTGGATTTTTGTCGCGAACGAGGTACAATAAGGACGGGAAGCATGTAGAACATTCGGCAGGTGAGAAGTAAATGAAGCCTTTGGTAGAATTTTGCGCGAGCAACGTTTCTTCCTATACAAAACCCGTGGTGGAAGCATTGGAAAACGATCCAGACCTGGACGTAGACGTGTTGGAATACGGATGTCTTGGTCATTGCGGCGAGTGTTACATGCAGCCCTTTGCCCTGGTGAACGGAGATTTTGTCACAGCGTCGACGGCAGAGGAATTGATTGAAAAAATCAAGACGAAATTGCGCGAAGACGAAGAGATGATGGAAAAAGACTTTCCTTTTTGAGAGGAGGGTCTTTTTTAGTGTATAAGAATTTATAAATTTGGACATCCCATACAGCCGCTAGAAAAGTGTTCGGGGCCCCGCCCGGCGAAGCGTTAGCTAATGCCGGGTGGGTTTTCTTAGTGTGTTAGCTAATGCCGGGTGGGTTTTCTTAGTCTGCTCCATTTTTGTATACATTTGCGTGGCCGGTGCGTTTTATATGCGAGAGGATTTGAAGGGAGGGCGGCAATGTCGGAGGCTCCTTTGCGAAAACAGATGAACTTGGTCTACCGGTATCTCCTGAAGAGCGGGGCGACACATGTGGATGCGGAGGACATTATTAATGCTTAACTACAATGCGGATCAGGTGCTTCGAGACATCACGCTGTTTAACTCAGTAACCGATCCCAATACGTATATGTACAACTATCAGGAGGATCGCGGATTTCTCAGTGGGACTCTGACCTATCAAACCTATAAGGTGATTGAGGGAGTACCTGTTGTGTGGGATGAAGAGACGGTCGAATTCAATGTGTTTGGCGGATTCTCACGACGCATCGGCAGATATTCCCCGATCCAACTGGTTGGACAAGACATGAAGGGTTTTTCCTACGGCCGAAGCTACAGCTACCAAACAGGGGAACGTTCGCTGCTGTTTTACCATCCATCAGTCAAGTACGGCCAGATCTAACGGCAGACCGATACTAATGGGAAAGAACCTTCCCGAAAGAGAAGGTTCTATTGCCATACCGCTTAATGTTCCTTGATCACGTTGTAGAAGGTATCGCGCTCAAGAGCCCGTTTGCCTGCCCCTTTAATCAGCCAGACGAGCTCATCAACAGTAAGCGCCTGTTGGGTAAGCGCACCGGCAGCGTGACTGATTCGCTCCTCAACCAGCGTGCCGTGCACGTCGGAGGCGCCCATCGTCAGGGATACTTGTGTCAGTTGGGTACCGATGTTGATGAAGTACGCTTTGATGTGCGGGAAGTTGTCCAGCATCAGGCGGCTGATGGCCATCGTTTTCAAATCGTCGAAAGCAGAGGTGCGACGCTTGATGCCGTGCGTTGTTTTCAGCGGCTGCATCGCCAACGGGATAAATACCATGAAGCCGTTGGTCTCATCCTGAAGTTCACGGACCCGAATCATGTGAATCAACCGTTCTTCCATCGTCTCGATGGAACCGTACAGCATAGTAACATGGGTGCGCAGACCAAGTTCATGCGCAGTACGGTGAGCTTCCAGGTATTGATCCGTGCTTGCTTTTTCCGGGCTCATTTTTAAACGGTAGCGCTCGGACAGGATTTCGGCGCCGCCTCCCGGCATGGTATCCAGACCGGCTTTGATCAGTTCCTGCAGCACTTCGCGGAAAGAAAGGCCGCTGATGCGAGAGAAGAACTCGATTTCTGCACCGGTATACGCTTTGATGGTGACGTTCGGATACGCTTTTTTCAGTGTCCGGACGGTATCGAGGTAATAATCGAATTTCTGGTGCTGGTTGTGTCCACCGACGATATGGAATTCGCGAATCCCGTCGTGAAAGCGGCTGCCGACATAATGAAGCAGTTCGTCCATGCTCATGGTGTAGGCGCCGTCTTTCCCGAGGTCGCGGCGGAACCCGCAGAACTTGCAGTGGGCCTCGCAGACATTGGTCGGGTTGATGTACATGTTTTGGATGAAGTAAACGTCGTTGCCGTTTTTTCGTTGATTGACCAGGTTAGCCAATTGTCCGATTGTCAGCAAGTCGTTGGATGCATAGAGAGCGAGGCCGTCTTCCAGTGTCAGGCGTTCGCCGTGTGTGACCTTCTCCACGATAGCGGTCAACGATTTGTCTTGCGTTTCCAAAATTTCAAGCGCCATGGCTTGCACATCCCTTCCGGTAATAGTAGTCGAGGGATCTGTCCCGAGACAACAAAAGCACCTATATTATAAATCTCTTTGCAGGGAGGAACAATATAAGAAGTTTAGCAACTGCAAATTTGCTAAAAATTTACAATTATCGCCAAAAAATTTCTTTCTATTGGCAAGAGAGTGAAATTTCATTTGATAAATGTCCATTTCAGCTGTAAAATATAGGTACAAAAGCCTTATTTTTCGATAGGAGGAGATTCCCCATGCGGGAACTGTTACTGGAAAAAATCGAACTCCTTCGACAGCAAATGGTGAAAATTGGGTTGGAGTGCGGGTTGAATCATCCTCAAGTCCTAGAATACAGCCAAAGAATCGATCAACTGCACAACGAACTGAACCAGATGGATCAGGGTCTGTCCAAGGCAGTGAAAAATAAGCATAAGCAACCGTACCGGTTTTACATTTTAGAGAGCAAGGCGCATTTTGCCTAGATCCAACACGCCGCAGGGAGGGGCCCCCCTCCTTTTTTTGTGTATAGGAATTGATAATAATGGACATCCAATAAAGCCACTAGGATAGTGTTCGGTGCCCCGCCCGGCGAAAAAAGGGACCCCACTCGGCTCAGCGATAGCTACCGCCGAGTGGGGTGAGAATAGCTCATGCCGGGTGGGTTTTTTAGTTGTGTGGCCCGAAGTGCAGCGCAAACCTTGTTGGGATGGGAGTTTCTTTGTATACTGGAAGTGATCAGCAGCAAACTAACAAGGACGCTGCAAAGGAGGGAATGTCATGATTACCTTGACGGAACAAGCCAGCAAAAAAGTGAAGGAAATGCTGGCGGCGGAAAACAACCCGAACCTGTTCCTTCGTGTAGGCGTGCGGCCAGGCGGCTGCAGCGGTTTTTCCTACGGCATGGGTTGGGACCAGGAAATGAAGGAAGGCGATCAGACCTTCGAAACGGATGGCGTCAAGATCGTTGTCGACAAGGACAGCTACCAATACATCAAAGGCACGGAGATTGACTACAAGGAATCGATGATGGGCGGAGGCTTTTCCATTCACAACCCGAATGCGGTGGCAAGCTGCGGCTGCGGCGCGTCATTCAAAACCGCGCTCGCCGAGGGAAAAGCGGAGAAGTGTGACGAGTAAGGATCGGGAATTAGGATTGTGAATTTCAAACCTCTTTGACTTGTGTAAACGCTATTGCACAGTGTCAGGGAGGTTTTCTTTTTGCTAAAGATTGTGAACGTTTTTGACGACGTTCCCATGGAAACGCTGTCCAAATGGGCAGAGAGAATTCACGCCGGGACAGGTATTGACAAAGGCTTGGCGGCAGAGGCGTTGACGTTTTACCATAACAAGAGTCATGCCCAACAGGATGTCCACATACACTTCCAGTAATGAGTCTGAGAGGAGTTGCATGTGGAATGATCCATGAGATTGCATTTGAACCAACCGAACAGGAGAATCCGACCGCCCAATTCCACCAGTGGCTGCAGACGAATCCGCACGTCGAGCTGATCCGATTGGCGGCCGTCTATCGGGTGCGGGAAACGGATTCGCCGGAAAAACGGCAGCTCGCCCGGTTTTTGCGTCAGCTGGACGAGCTTTCCTGACGTTCAAAGTTTGTTCGTCAGATCGTCAACAGCCGTTCACAGATTGCCATGAATTGGCACCTGATCTTTCGATACAATGTGAGTGTGAACCAAAAAGAATGGAAAGAAGGGTGCCACATGAAAAAGTGGGGTTTTATTCTCTCGACGCTCGTGGTTTCAGCTGTCATGCTAGCAGGCTGCGGAGGCGAGAGCAAGCCGCAAGCGACGGAAACGTCTCAATCCGCACCGGCCGCATCCGGCAACGCGATCAACATCGAGGCGAGCAACTGGAAATTTAACCAGGACAAATTTGAAGTGAAAGCCGGCGAACCGGTCACGATCAACTTCAAATCGGCTGAAGGCTTCCACGGCATCACGATTGAAGGTTTGGACGTCAACATCCAAAAGGAAGGCAGCAAAACCATCACACCTGACAAGCCGGGCGAGTATCAAATCCTTTGCAGCATCCCGTGCGGCCCTGACCACGGCAAAATGGCTGCGACCCTGGTTGTTAAATAAATCAAGTTCCCAAACACTCGGGTCACGTCGATCTGGGTGTTTTTCCACAGGAAGGACGGACATACTAAAGGCATCTTCCCACAGGAGGTAACCCGGATGTCCAAGACCTAAGGAAAGATCAGCACTAACCCACGTCCATCAAATCTGATGGACTTTTTTGGTGTATAAGAATTAATAAATTTGGACATCCCATACAGCCGCTAGAAAAGTGTTCGGGGCCCCGCCCGGCGAAGAAAGGGACCCCACTCGGCTCAGCGATAGCTAACGCCGAGTGGGTTGAGGATAGCTAATGCCGGGTGGGTTTTCTTGTTGATGGGCGCAATCGTGCATGATTTTTGCATATTTCGCGCATTTTAAGAAACAATGAAACGGGAAAGACACCTGCAAAAAGAGGAGTGATCCAAATGAAGAAACAATGGACTAACGGTTTGCTTGCAACCACTCTGGCTCTGGGATTGGCGATTCCGGCCGCGGCATACGCAATGGAAGATTGGATGACAAGCACGGCGTCTTCGTCAAATGGAAAGCCATTCATCCAGCATAAAGGGGACCTGCACCGGAAGGATCACAAAAAAGCAAAGCTGCGCCATGGGCTGTCGCTGGGTACGCACCGCCAAATGTACCTGACGCTGCTTGCGGAAAAGTACACGCCGGAAAGCGTGGATAAATGGGAAGCCGCGTTTGCCGAGAGGGAACGCTTGATGACGGAATGGAAAGCGCGAAAGTCTGATGAAAAAACAGACCCCAAGAAACAACAGAAGCGGGAGGAATTCAAGCAGTTCCGCGAATTCCTGAAACAGTTCAGGCAGGTGCACGACGAGTTTGATGCCGCCATCGAATCCGGTGATGAGGCCAAAATCAAAGCGGTCATGCCGAAGCTGCTTGCGGAAACCGAAACGATCAACCAGCACCTCGCAAAAAAGCTGGAGGAAAAGAAAAACTAGAAAGCGTACATGTTCCTGTTTTTTAACGCATCCTTTTCTGCATGGAACAAAATGGGAGTGACGTTGATGTCCTCCGCTCTCGTCTAAGGCATCCGCAAAGAGTGGGTAAACCATTGTTGCTCGTCCCATTCCCGAACAGACACTAGCTGTTCCTGCCTGCAGGCGGGGCACCAGCCCACATGAATGCACAGATGGTACTGAAAGTCGGGAAAGCCGTTGGATAACTTGGAATCATCGATTTCCCTATAGGGGCTGTAATCTCCGTAATAGTCATAGATGCGGCCGGAGTCGTCGAGCGTCTGGCCGCAAGCGCGGCAAACGGCCCGAAGAGCGTGGAATCCGTTGCAAATGGGGCAGAGATGATTCATGGCGGCATACCTCCCTGTTCCTACTTTGCGCAGGCTCCCCGCCCCCTATACAGACTGTTGTGCCGCATGAAAAAACCCTGCACGGATGCGTGCAGGGTGTAAAGATCGGGCCACGCCCGGCGAAGAAAGGGACCCCACTCGGCTCAGCGATAGCTAACGCCGAGTGGGTTGAGGATAGCTATTGCCGGGTGGGTGTTTTAAAACATGCTGGAGGAATGGCCCGGCTGCAGCTTGGCTTCCGGGTTGATGTAGCCGACGGCGTTGTTCACTGCGGTCGGAGCTTCACCGAAGCCGACTGCGATCAGCTTTACTTTGCCCGGGTAGGTGGCGATGTCGCCGGCCGCATAGATCCCAGGGATGTTCGTTTCCATTTTGGAGTTGACAACAATTGAGCCTTTTTCCAGCTCAAGACCCCAGTTTTTGATCGGACCGAGGGAGGAGATGAAGCCAAAGTTTACGATCACGGCGTCCACTTCCAGGTCTTTTTCTTCCTTGGTCACGTTGTTCTGGAGTGTCAGGCGCTCAATGCGCTCATCTCCGTGCAAAGCGGCAATTTCATAGGGAGTGGTCACTTTTACTTTGGAAGACATAAGCATTTCAACACTGTGCTCATGAGCGCGGAATTTGTCCCGGCGATGAATGAGATGGACTTCTTTTGCAATCGGTTCGAGCATCAGGGCCCAGTCGACAGCGGAGTCGCCGCCGCCGATAACCGCAACGCGTTGGCCTGTAAAAGAGTTCAGATCGGTCACGAAGTAGTGCAGGTTTGATTTTTCATACTTGACGGCATCCGGATGCTCCAGTTTGCGCGGCTCAAAAGCGCCTACGCCTGCTGTGATGATTACGGCTTTGGAATAGTGAATCCCCTTGTCTGTCGTGATTTCAAACGAGTTGTCCGGTTTCTTTTCCACATTTTCCACCTTTTCTTCGAGGCAGACAGTCGGGTTGAAACGAGACAGCTGTTCCTTCAGGCCATTGACAAGGTCCTGAGCCAGCACTTTTGGAAAGCCGGCAACATCGTAAATGTATTTCTCCGGATAAAGAGCGGAGAGCTGACCGCCCAGTTGCGGCATACTTTCGATAATTTTTACGCTTACCTGACGCATTCCGCCATAAAACGCGGTAAACAAGCCGGCAGGGCCTCCTCCGATGATGGTAATGTCATATACCTGCTCGTCCTTTTGCAGAAAATTCAATCTCAAGCACCTCCGAAAGATTCTGAACACATTCCTTCCTATTATACCCATTCTTTCAATCGAAAAAAAGTATAGAAGGCGTGAAGATTTAGGCAAAAATTACTTGCAAATCTTGTCGATTCCCTGCTAATATGAATGTGAAAGTGTGAACAAACTGACACATTTTTATTTTTCATTAGTTTGTGCCTTTTTTCACAGGTTGTATTGGCAATGATTCCGTTACTACCTTCAACTGAAAAATGGGCATCTTAATCGTATCTAACCACGTGAAAATCGGCACAAACTTCCAAGGTTTTCTAAAACAAATGAAATGGAAGGGATACCATGAGCACACCAAAAATCCTCATTCTGGGGGCGGGGTACGGAGGGCTTTTGACCACTCTGCAGCTGCAGAAGAAGCTGAACTACAACGAAGCCGAAGTGACCCTGGTCAACAAGCACGACTACCATTACATTACGACCTGGCTGCATGAGCCGGCTGCTGGAACGGCTTCCGCAGATCATGCGCGCGTATACCTGGATCAGATTATCGATACAAACAAAATCCGCTTCATCAAAGGAACGGTGCAGTCCATTCAGCCGGAAGAGCGCAAAGTGACGCTGGAAAACGGCGATGTGCTGATGTATGACTACCTCGTGATCGGGCTGGGCAGCGAGCCGGAAACCTTTGGCATCCAAGGCTTGAAGGAACACGCGTTCAGCATCCGCAGCATCAACGCCGTGCGCCAAATCCGCGAACACATCGAGTACATGTTCGCCAAGTACAAAATGGAGCCGGAACGTACGGACTACCTCACGTTTGTCGTTGGCGGCGCCGGCTTTACCGGCATTGAGTTCTGCGGCGAACTGGCAGACCGCATTCCCGAACTCTGCCGCGAATTCGACGTAAACCCTGAGCTCGTCAAGATCTACAACATCGAAGCGGCACCGACAGCGCTGCCGGGCTTTGATCCGGATCTGGTCAACTACGCGATGGAGGTGCTCACCCGCAAAGGCGTTGAGTTCAAAATCAACACGCCGATCAAGCAGTGCACTCCGGAAGGCGTCGTACTCGCAACCGGCGAAGAAATCAAGTCCGCTACCGTGGTCTGGACCGGTGGCGTCCGCGGCAACAGCATCGTCGAGAAATCCGGTTTTGAAGTCATGCGCGGCCGTGTGAAAGTTGACGAATACCTGCGCGCGCCTGGCTATGACAACGTGTTCATCGTGGGTGACTGCGCACTGATCTTCAACGACCAGGGACGTCCGTATCCGCCGACTGCGCAAATCGCCGTGCAGGAAGGTGAAAACTGCGGAGCCAACCTCGTCAAGATCGTTCGCGGTGAAGCAGTACTCGAGCCGTTCGTGCCGAATCTGCAAGGGACACTCGCATCCCTGGGTAAAGGCGAAGGCATGGGTATGGTTGGAACGAAGAAAATCTACGGAACCAGCGCTGCGTTGATGAAAAAAGCAAGCGACCTGCGCTACCTGTACAAAATCGGCGGCGTCGGCCTGGCGCTCAAGAAAGTCCGTCTGTAAGAGGGCGGCAAAACGATGCGTCACGCGAGTATCCAGGTGCGAGGCCTGTTGACCAAGGACGAAATGGATCGCTACAACGCGTTGATGGAAGTGGGAACGTTTCTGGAAGAACAGAATCGCTACGATCTTGCCCATCACGTGCAGCGGGAAATTGACATCCTCATCCTGCCTGCGATTGATCGGCTGAAGGAAAAAGGCCGGGAGCGGGACCGGGAGAACCTGCGGTACATGATTGACAACGGACTGCTGGATGAGGATGACGAGTAAATCATAAGGGGACCCCTGATTTTGTCAGGGGTCTTATGCTTTTGGGATGGGACGGGTATACTTGGCAAGAAAGAAGCTCGGAGGTGGACATGCGTGCGCAAAGAAAAGGTTTGGCTGGGTGCTTGCGGAATTGTTTTGAGAGGAGACGAAGCGCTCGTGGTGAAAAAAACATACAGCGGGTTGAAGGGGAAGTGGTCGTTTCCGGCGGGGTTTGTTCAACCGGGAGAAACGGTTGATGAGGCAGCGGTACGTGAAGTGCTGGAGGAAACAGGCATCACCGCATCCGTGCGTCAGGTTGCAGCCATCCGTTCCGGAGTGATACGCGGTGAGATCAGCGACAACATGGTTGTTTTCCTAATGGACTACGTCAGCGGAGAGCCGCGGCCGCAGGAGGGGGAGATCGCTGAAGCGGTCTTTTTGCCGATCCGTCAGCTCATTGACGATCCTCTGTCGACCACCTACATGAAAATCATCCTGCCTCACGTTCCTGAAATGGCCAGCTATCTCACAGGGCAGAAGTATGAAATCGACCCAGTCTTTGAATATACGAAGTACAAAATTTTTAAGTAAACATGAGAAATTGCTAGAAAAACCGGATTGTACACGCTTACATTGCGGTTTTTTCTGTCTTTTTCACGAGAAATCTCCGTTTGCAAAACGTTCGTCGTCTGCTATAGTAAGACCACACCGAATAATCAGAAAAGTAACGAAATTCCAAAAAAGGGAAAACACAAAAGAGGATAGGAAAGGAGAAGTCACCATGAGACAAGATCATCAGCAAGAGCAATGCCCGTACTGCATGGGCCAGGGTTACTTCCAACTGATCCTGGGTGGAACGGAGAATTGCCCGAATTGCCAAGGGGCAGGCGTTCACGATCCAAGTCAAGCGGAACTGGCCACCAACAAGTAAACAATGCCGATCACGAGCCGATGAACCATCGGCTTTATTCTTTTTCACACACTTGACACATCTCAAAATTGACCTCTCCTGCCGTTTTCGCTACACTTATACCTGAAATGACGGGAGGTCCGGAGGAAAACATGAGCCTGTTACAATTTGCTGTTTCCATCGTGCTGTTTGCCGTTTTGGGTTTTGGCATCGGTTTTATCATAAACATGGTCCTGCGCACCACATGGCTGCCGGTGGTCATCACCGTCGGTGTAATCGTCGGCGCACTGATTTACAAGCAGATCATCCCCGGCGTGGTTGACTCGATTATTCTGGCGTGCGGCATGATTGGAACCGTGGTGAGCGGCTGGACCATTCAAACCCTGCGGAAAAAGGGATATCGGATGTTTTGATCGTCCGTTATTCCGCCTATCCTCGGCACCGCGCCCACGTCTCTTCGCTGGGCAGGTCGTCACAGTTCGCGTACGGCTGGAATAAGCGGCCTCTCTTCTCACAGGCAACCGTTTGTCAACCAATCGCCAGATCTCCTTAGGAGATCTGTTTTTCTTTGCATCAAACTGGAAAAATATCCCAACCAAATATTTCCACAAATCTAGCAATTTACGTATAGGCCTCTCGTTTCCGGGACATTACTAGAAACGAGAGGAGGTTTCACAAACATGAATGGGAAGCTTTTGGTGAGTATCATCGCGCTGTTCATCATGGTGTTAACCAGCTTCGCTACCGATGGATTTACCTACAATCTGGTCGGGTCCAACTCCGTGGAAACCGCTTATGGCGTAAAGGAAAAGCGAGAAGGGACGCGGATGGTGAAAAAGCGCACCGTCTCCGCCAGCTCGTTCACCCAAATGATTGACAAGGAAGAAGCGGACCTGATGCTGGAACAATATCCAAAGGTGCGTGTCGTGGCCACCGGTTACACCGCGGGGTATGAGTCAACGGGCAAAGACCCGTCCCATCCGTCCTACGGAATCACCTACTCCGGCGTAAAGGTGCGTCGGGATGAATACTCCACCATTGCTGCTGATTTGCGCGTGTTTCCGCTTGGTACCGTGCTCTATATTCCTGGTTATGGATATGGGGTCGTAGCCGACAAGGGCGGCGCCATTCGCGGCAACAAGATTGACCTTTACTTCCATACCAAGCAGGACGTATTTAAGCAGTGGGGCAAAAAGTCCCTTGAGGTATACGTCGTGCACAGAGGGGAAGGGAAAGTAACCGAAGTGATGATGAACATGTTGAATGAAAAGGGTATAGCGGCGATGGCCCAGCCTGTAAACTAGTGAAAAAAGGATTTGGCGCTCCGGGATACACGGACCCAAATCCTTTTTTCAGGTGGTTAATCCGGGATGGCGAGATGAGGATGGATCAGTTGGACCAGATGTTCGAGTCCGTCCAGAAGTCGGGGAGAAGGTCGGCAATACAGCCCTTCCTCCAATAGATGCACCCGGTTGTTTCGAATGGCCGCAGCCTCTTGCCACTCGGGCCGTTCCGTTATCATCGCCGGTTTGATTCGTTTTAATTCAATGCCGCACCATACCACGCAGATGTGGTCGGGGTTACGCTCCAGCACCATTTCTCGCGTAGCTTTGACGTTGTCCACAGGATAGTCGGCGAAAATGTTTACGCCGCCGGCGATTTCACTTACATCCGTCAACCAGTTCTCCCTTCCCGGTGTATAGATCGGGTTGGGCCACCACTCCCAGTACAGTTTTGGCCGGTAGGTCACCCGGGAGGTTGCCTGCCGGATGCTTTCCACTTTTTCGACGAATCGAGAGGCAAGCTGCTCCGCTTCTTTTTCACGGCCGGTTGCTTCGCCCAGCTCGCGGATATCGGCAGGGATATCGGCGATTCGGGAGGGATTCAGCACGATATGAGGGAGATTGCGCGCGGTCAGTGCTTCCACGTTTTTTTCCATGCCGGGGACGCTGAGAGACGCCACCACAAGATCCGGCTGGAGGGCTTCCACTTTGTCCATGTCGATGGTGAGGTCGGGTCCCACACGGGGAAGATGCTGCCACTCCCGAGGCCAGTCAGAGTGGTCATCCAGTCCGATTACCTGCTCGCCAAGACCTAAAAGGTACAACATTTCGGTATTGCTGGGGCAGATGGAGACGATGCGCATATACTCCCTCCCGTTGTCTTCTTTCTTTCACTGATAATACGTATGTAAAAGAAGTGCCACCATGACGCCAAGCCAGCCGCCGATCAACACCTCGATGGGCTGGTGTCCGAGCAGTTCCTTCAGCTTTTTTGCTTTTTCCTGACTCTGCTTGACTTTAAACGTCTTCATTCCTTCGAGCAGGTGATTAAATTCATCAACCAGTTTGTTCAGCACGACGGCCTGCATGCCTGCGTGACGACGGACACCGGCTGCGTCGAACATGACGATGACACCGATGATCGCGGCGATGGCAAATGTGCTGCTGGTAAAGCCTTCACGAATGCCGACGGCCGTTGAAAGAGCGGTGACTGCGGAAGAGTGGGAGCTGGGCATTCCGCCCGTGCTGAACAGCAGAGACCACTGCCAGGTTCTGGTTGCGATAAAATGAAGCGGAATCTTGATGAACTGGGCAATTCCTATGGCAAGTAATGCTGCCCACAAGGGAAAGTTATCAAAAATATCTGCCATAAGGAGAAATCCATTCCTTTCTGCTGTTCACTTATGAGATTATTGTAACAGAACAAAGTGTCAATCATCCGTGAAGTTTTCATAAGGTTTTCGGTACGGGCCTATCTGTGTTACCATGAGGGAAGGAAGGACGGAGGTCTGGTGCAAAAGCGTTTTCCCGAACAGTATTACCAGTTTGTCGACAAGTTTAATGAACGCGAATTCTACGAGTGTCACGACCTGCTGGAGGAACTTTGGATGGAGGATAAGTCCAACAAGTTTTTGCAGGGCTTGCTGCAGCTCTCCGTCGGGCTGTACCACTTTGAGTGCGGCAATATCAAGGGGGCGCGCTGGATGTTTGCCAATGCCCGCAAGTACCTCACCAGGTATGCGCCCGTTCATTGGGACCTGGATGTCAACCAGGTGCTCGCTTACCTTGACAGCTGTCTGGCCGCCCTTCCCGATGCAGACTCCATCCCGTACGATGTGGCCAAGGCCATGCAATTTCCAAAACTGCAGATTATTTTAACCTAAGAGAGAGAAAGAAGGAAGAGGATATGGACGTGAGCGTAGAAAAACGCACCGCTCTTCATGAGATTGCCTGCGACGAGCTGTTGATTCCGGTTTGGAAAGGGGAAGAGCTGGCTCACGCTTACCCTGAGCTCGACCAGCTGTTCGGCGGCGCGCTGAGCGACCTGCAAGGCGGCAAGGAGATCACGGGCGAGGCAAAAGGTGTTGCCGTCATACATACATTGGGCAAGCTGCAGGCGAAAAAACTGGTGTTTGTCGGTATGGGGGAGCGGGAGAAACTGACGTTTGTCCAGGCGCGAAACGCTATGGCCCGCGCTGCGAAATCCGTCAGCGGAAAAGGTTCCAGGAAACGCGTCGCCATCGATTTGCCTCAGGTCGAAACACTGTCGTTGGAAAGATTGGCCCAGGCTGCGGCAGAGGCCTTTCTCCTGGCGAGCTACCACTATGAAGGATACCGTGAAAAACCGAAGCGGGAAGAGCCGGTACTGGAGCAGGTCAGTTTTTTGGTCGGAAGCGAGGAAGAGGCTGAAGCCGTGAGGACGGGCGTAAAGCTGGGGCAGGCTTTTGCGGCCGGAACCAACCTGGCCCGTACGCTGGTCAACGAACCCGGCAACTACATGACGCCGCGCGCACTGAAAGACGCTGTCGTGGAAGTAGCGGAACGCTATGGAATGAGCTATGAGGTGCTGGAGAAAGCTAAGCTGGTCGAACTGGGAATGGGCGGTGTGCTGTCGGTGGCGCAGGGAAGCGCCGAGGAGCCGTACGTCGTAGCCGTCAAATACCAGGGCAAAGAGACATGGGATGAGGTCATCGGGCTGATCGGCAAAGGGGTTACCTTCGATACGGGCGGCATCTCCATCAAACCGGTTGCCGGGATGGAGGATATGAAGTCGGACATGGGCGGTTCCGCCGCCATGATTGGTGCTCTGGAAGCGCTGGGACAGCTGAAACCGAAGGCCAACGTCCTCGTCGTCGTGGGCTGCGTGGAAAACATGCCGTCGGGCACGGCGTACAAGCCGGGTGACGTGATTACCACCATGAGCGGCAAAACCGTGGAAATCATCACGACGGACGCAGAAGGCAGACTTGTGCTCGCTGATTGCATCACCTACGCCCGACAGCAGGGCGTAACCAGCTTGGTCGACTGCGCAACCCTGACCGGTGGAATAGTGGTGGCACTGGGACATTTCTGCTCGGGTGCCATGACCAACAACCAGTCCCTTGTTAATGAAGTGCTGGCCGCAGCTGAGCAGGCGGGCGAACGCCTGTGGCAGCTGCCGACATTTGAAGAATACCGCGAATTGAACAAAAGCCGCTTTGCCGATCTGAAAAACTCCGGCGGCCGTTACGGCCACGGCATTATCGGCGGTGTGTTTTTGCAGGAGTTCGCAGGCGATACGCCGTGGGTGCATCTCGACATTGCCGGAACCGCTTATTCCTCTTCGGCAACAGACTATCATCCCGGCGGCGGAACGGGTGTCATGACCCGTACGATTGCCCAGTTTGTCCTAAACCGCAGTCAAGAATAAAAATAGAATACCACTTTAAGAGGAGTGTCTGTTCATGCCGCATCAAAACCCAAGCAACGAAAAGCGCCGCGAGCTGCTGCAGGAAGCGAAAACCATTGCTGTCGTCGGTCTGTCCAACAAGCCGGACCGCACCAGCTACATGGTGTCTCAAGCCATGCAAAACAACGGATACCGCATCATTCCCGTCAACCCGACGATCGCCGGGGAGACCGTACTGGGTGAAAAGGCAGTAGCCACATTGACGGAGATCGACGAACCGGTCGACATCGTCAACGTGTTTCGCCGCAGCGAAGAAATCATGCCCGTCGCTCAGGATGTCTTGCAGATGAAACACAAGCCAAGGGCTCTCTGGCTGCAGCAGGGAATTGCCAACGAAGAAGCGGCCGAATTGGCGAAGCAGCAGGGAATTGAGGTCATCATGGACCTCTGCATCAAGGTAGACCATGCCCTTTTGGGTGTAGGAAAAAAATAACGATCGTGAATACTGCCGTCCTTTTTGGCGGCAGTATTATTTTTGGCAGGAATATAGATCAAAAGGCCACCTCGAAGACTCCGATTCCAACTGGATATTGTAATTTGTTTAGATAATATTATAATCATGATTGCGGATTTTAGATGCTTTCGGCTAGGGTGGAGGTAGGAAAAGGGAATGGGCATAGAGTTTATCTTGATCATCATGGGAATCAACATCCTGTATGTGTCGTTCTTTACATTGCGGATGTTGATGGTGATCAAAGGGTATCGCATGCTGGCATCGGTTGTTGCCATGGTGGAAGTGTTTGTCTATCTGAAAGGACTGGCGATCGTCCTGGACAACCTGGATAATCCGATTAACTTGGCGGCCTATTGCATCGGGTGGGGCATGGGCGTTTATTTCGGCAGCAAAATTGAAGAGTATTTGGCCATGGGTTATGTGACGCTGCAGGTGGTGGTGGACTCGCTGGAGTGGGAGCTGCCAGCCAAGCTGCGGGAACAGGGCTTTGGAGTCACTTCCTGGGTAGCCGAAGGCAGGGACGGGCACCGTCTGATGATGCAGGTGCTGACCAGACGGAGCAACGAAAAACAGTTGTGGAAACTGATTAACAGCATCGCTCCAAAAGCATTTGTCATTTCTTTTGAGCCCAAGAATCTGAAAGGCGGATTCTGGGTGAACCGACTACGCGATTAGAATGCTTCTTTGCGAAAGAAAAACAGCCAGCTTGTTCACTTTATTTAAGGTGAACGGGCTGGCTGTTTGTGTTTCGGCCAAGGCTTGCTATCCGGTCTGATGCTGCCCTTCCGAAAACGAAAAATGATTGGCATTCAGCACGATTTCCCGGATATAGAGCATGGTCTTGCGGGTCGCCTCTTCGGGGTCGTAGCTGCGCCGGTTGTTCAGGAAAGTGGTGAACATGCCCTGCCAGATCAAAATGGTCATCTCGTTGATGCCAACCACATTCTCCTGTTTCATGTAGCCCTCCTTGACGAGAAGATCGAGGACGGCTAAACCGCGCTTGGAGATGTTTTGCTCGAGGATCAACGGTTTCAGTTCTTCAGGAATGTCAATGATTTCAGCGGGATAGACGCTGTAGTAATGCTTTAACAACTCTTCCGGCTGGCTGCCCAGGTCAGCGATGAAGATCGCATGAAAAATTTGCGGGTTTTGGAACGAATGCCGGCAAAACAATTCCCAGGCACGCAAGTACTTTTCCTGCGGCTGCAGTTCCTTGCTCTTGTATATCTTGACGACTTCATCGGTGTATGGTTTCAGGAACTTCATCGACGCGAAAAAAACCAGATGGGAAATCTCGCTGAAGTAGTTGTAGATGGTCGCACTGTTGTAGCCGGCCCGATCTGCAATTTTGCGGATCGTCACATTAGACACGCCCTCTTCCTGGATGATCTGAGCGGTCGCTTCCACAAAGTATTGCCACATGCGGCTCAATTGAATGGTCTTTTTCTTCTTCAACGCCATCACCTTTCACTCGATTGCAATCGTGCACAACCGCGTATGGTTTTAAAAATAGTTTACTATTGAAAGAAACAAAAAACAAACCATTGCGGAAAAATAACCTATCATGATAATATAATCATGATTATTTTTATTATAATTTTAAATATTTTTTTATTTTGGGGGGCGATTGAATGAAGAAACCACAAATTGACCCATGGATTTTTTGGCCATCGTTGGTAGTTATCTTGCTTGTCACTGTAATTCTTGGCGTCAACCTGCGAGGGTTCTTTCTTGCATCAGGGGGGCAGGTTGTGCAAGAATGAAAGAAACCTTGGCTTCGGGATATTGACAAAGGAGTGGAGCTGTATGTTGATCAACAAGACAAATGAAATGAAACACGATCGTGTCCCGCCCAATCAGAAAGTCACGACCGGTTTTCCCGTGCTTCACTACGGCGAGGTGCCGGAATATACCGACTTGGCGACGCAGTGGAGCTTTCGGATTTTTGGTCTGGTGGAAGAGGAGAAGACGCTGTCCTACGAGCAAATGATGGCCCTGCCCAAAGCGCAGATCACCAACGACATCCACTGCGTGACCGGCTGGAGCAAGCTGGACAACGTGTGGGAAGGCATCCCGGTGGAGGAAGTAGTAAAACTGGTCAAGGTAAAACCGGAAGCCAAATACGTCATGCTGCACGCCGAGCACGGCTGGACGGCCAATATGCCGTTGGCCGATTTCCTTGCTCCCGGCAATCTGTTCGCCAACAAGCACAACGGCGAGGACCTGACGCCGGAGCACGGCTGGCCGCTTCGCTTCGTCATTCCGCACCTGTACTTCTGGAAGAGTGCCAAGTGGGTGCGCGGGATTGAGTTTTTGGAAAAAGACAGACAGGGCTTCTGGGAGAAAAACGGGTATCACATGTACGGCGACCCGTGGCGGGAACAAAGATTCGCTTGGGATTAGTTGCTTCTATTCAAGTGCACCTCTGATCAACAGGGCGTCTTTTTTACAGAGCAACATTCTAACTTGGCAAGAGCGAGTTTACATCTCCAGAGTTGTTGCATATAATGTGTGTAGAGATAATCGCTACCGTTCTTCAAGGATGGTAGGACAAGAGTGGACAGCAGGAGAAGGTACCTTCTCCTGCTGTTTCATTATGGGAGATGATTATACTATGGGGGAAAGAGTTGCATTATTTATTGAAATGGTCAACGAGTGGAAAAGGTAACGATGGTTATTAACGGTTACTTTAGGATAGTCACGGCGACCCGTGGAAAGAGCAGCGGTTTGCGTGGGATTGATGAATGGAAAAAGAAGGGCTATCCATGAGGTAGCCCTTCTTTTTGATTCCTATTACCAGAAGCGGAGACAGACCCGGGAGCAGAAATAACGTCATAGGTGAAAGCAGCCAAGACGGCGCCAAGCAAGGGGCCTATTACATAGACGGGAAAATGGCTCCAGTAAACGGTTCCACCTGCCAGACTGTCCACCACATAAGGGCCGAAGGTTCGTGCTGGATTGAATGAGGAGCCCGTCGGTCCAGCCGTCATCATGATAATGCCGCCAACCGTCAAACCAATGATCAGCCCTGCGAAGCCTTGGGGAGCCCGCGAATCAACTGCGACTCCCATAATGACAAGCATAAGAATAAAGGTTTCCATCGCTTCAATGGCAATTCCTTGAACATATCCGGTTGTGGGTGAAAGGACGGTGGCACCGAGATTTCCCACAATGGCTCCATCCGTACCCAATACAACCAGAATCAAAAGCGCTCCAGCGATTCCTCCCGCACATTGGGCAGCCACGTAGGCCGGAACTTCACTCCAGGAAAAGCGTCCCGTCGCCGCTAATCCGATGGTCACAGCCGGATTGATATGACATCCCGATACTTTCCCAAAAGTGTAAATCATAGCCATGACGATGATGGCAAAAGCCAAGCTAATGACACCGATATCAGCCAAAGTGGTCGAATGATTATTTTTTGCCGACAGGATACCGTGAAAGGCCGCACTTCCCGGACCGATTAGTACCAGAAGGGCAGTACCGACAAACTCAGCCAGACTCCGCCTCCATAAAGCAGGTGGATGCTCCACGGTCACACCACCTTTCTCTTGTCCAATCTCTTTTTGCTGTGAAGTCGGATTATTTTACCAAGCCATGAGGATCAATGACATATTTTCTCGCAGCGCCTTTATCAAATTCACGATAGGCTTGCGGTGCTTCTTCCAGTGAAATTTTGGTAGCATTGACCGCTTTGGCGATCTGAACCTTGTCATTGAGGATCGCCATCATCAATTCGCGATGGTATCTCATGACGGGAGTCTGCCCGGTGACAAAGGTATGGGCTTTTGCCCATCCGAGGCCGATGCGAATTTTCAACGTACCCACTTTTGCCTCCTCGTCTACAGCGCCGGGATCACCCGTCACGTAAAGACCAGGGATACCGAGCCGACCTGCAGCTCTGGTTACTTCCATGATGGAGTTTAGAACGGTAGCAGGTGCCTCGGAATGGTCGCTGCCGTGACCGTGTGCTTCAAAACCGACGCAGTCTATCGCACAATCAACTTCTGGAACGCCCAGGATTTGTTCGATTTGTTCAGCCAGGTTGCCATATTCACTTAAGTTGACCGTTTCACAGCCAAAGCTTCTCGCCTGATCCAGTCGAGCGGCATTTAAGTCACCGACAATGACGACGGATGCCCCTAACAGTTGAGCGGAATGGGCAGCAGCAAGTCCAACGGGCCCTGCTCCGGCAACATAGACGGTAGAGCCGGGACGAACTCCGGCACTCACGGCGCCATGGTATCCTGTCGGGAAGATATCCGAGAGCATGGTCAGGTCAAGAATTTTTTCCATAGCCTGATCTTTGTCGGGGAATTTCAGCAGCTGAAAGTCTGCATAGGGGACCATGGCGTATTCCGATTGACCGCCTACCCAACCGCCCATATCGACATAACCATAGGCAGAACCTGGACGATCAGGGTTCACATTCAGGCAAACATGGGTGTTTTGTTCTTTGCAGCTTCGGCATCTTCCGCAGGCGATGTTGAACGGCACCGAAACGAGATCCCCTTTTTTGATAAATTCAACATCACGCCCAACCTCAATTACCTCTCCCGTAATCTCGTGGCCCAGGACAAGGCCGGCTGGTGCTGTAGTCCGACCGCGTACCATGTGTTGGTCGCTCCCGCAAATGTTTGTTGTAACCACCTTCAGGATAACGCCGTGATCACATTTGCGGCCGACATTTCGCGGATTAACCCCTGGACCATCCCGCAATACCAAATCCGGATACGTAATGTCCTGCACCTCTACCTTGCCGGGCCCCATGTATACGACTCCCTTGTTGCTTGCCATTGCCATTCCTCCTTATAAAGATGAATGTGACGATGCCGGAGAAAGAAAGCAAAAGGCATGCCAGTCCGAAAATGGTGAGAAAGATAGCGTTTTCATAAAGGGGGCTTGTAAACTGTTCTATTTTGAAACAACAAAGTGCTCCAATATGGAACAAGCTGGAGTTGTGTTGTAAGTTTCTGGATATTCTGTGATATACTAAGTGTTACATTCTTCCCATTCTGTTTGGAGGTGATCCTTTTGTCATCTCTTACTCCTCAGGCAGAGCAAAAAATGATCCAGCGCTCTTGGGCTCGGTGCTATTCGTTTGGGTTCAAACCGATGGATGTAGTGCAGGACGATCTGCTTACCGATCAACTGGTAAAAGAATTGGTAGAGGAGAATCACGATCTTCTTCATCACGTTGCCCCCGTATTTGAGAAGTTGACCCCTTTTCTAAGGAAGAGCGGACAGATCGCTCTTTTTGTCGATCGCAATGGATTCGTGCTCCATACACGAAGTGATCCCGACTTTGAAATGCAGGCAGAAAGTCTTCAGTTACGTGTAGGAGCGAATTGGCAAGAGCAAAAGAAGGGGACAAACGCGATGGGAGTCGCATTGCAGGAGGAGAAAGCTGTAAGGATCCACGGTGATCAGCACTTCTTTATGCAAAACAGGTTTCTTACGTGTACCGCGTCTCCCCTATTTGCAACCAATGGGGAGTTGGCAGGGGTGATCAACATCAGTGCAAGAACGGAACAATACAATCCCTATCTTTCATCGCTGGTTTGTTTTATTGCCGAATCCATACAAAATCGACTTCTGATCGAACAGGCGAAGCACGAACACCTAATCACCTTAAAAGAGCTGGAGCACACGTCCAATCAACTTCATACACCGCTCTTAACCCTCGATAGAGAAAACCGTATCATTCGCGCCAATCAAGCAGCGCGGCGTATGCTGGGGAAGGATTGCGTGGGAAAAGAATGGAAAGAGAAAAAGGGTTTCGTGATCGAATCGATTTTGGACGGTACGAATAAAATATGGTGCTCTGTTGCGGTGCTTACCAAAGAATCAAAAAAACAGCAGCTGTACACATTCGATCATATAGCTGGTTCTTGTGCCAGTATCCAAAGCGTGAAGGCTTTGGCGAAAAAAGCGGCGGAAAAGGATCTGTCGGTTCTTCTTTTGGGTGAAACAGGCACGGGGAAAGAACTGTTTGCCCAATCCATTCATTCTGCCAGTTCACGGGCAGGGTACCCGTTCATCGCCGTCAACTGCAGCGCCATTCCAGAAAACATCATAGAAAGTGAGCTGTTCGGATACGAGGGTGGTGCCTTCACGGGAGCAAAAGCTGATGGAAATCTTGGGAAGTTTGAGGCTGCACATCAGGGAACGCTGTTTTTGGACGAGATCGGCGATATGTCCCTTCGTGCCCAAGCGGCGCTGCTTCGTGTCTTGCAGGAGAAAGTGATCACCCCGGTTGGCAGTGTGAAAAGTAAACCGGTGGATGTTCGCATCATCGCGGCAACAAACAAGAACTTGTGGGAGGAAATAAAAGCAAATCGATTCCGATCCGACCTCTATTACCGATTGAAAGGGATTCAAATTACCCTTCCACCGCTTCGCAAACGGGGCGATGTAATTGAGCTGGCTGAACATATTGTCAGGACGTTAAACGACTCCTCCGCGATGACACTCTCCGCGGAAGCAAAAACGAAATTGCTTTCTTATCCGTGGCCTGGCAACGTACGGGAATTATACAGTGTGCTAAACCAGGCTGCCTTCTTGGCGGAAGAAAATCAGATTGGACCCGAGCATCTCCAGTTTGATCGGGAAGAAAGGGATCATGATCATCAACAAGCGGTTCCTTCTTTACCTGTTTTAGAAAAAGAGGCCATCCGGCAATCTCTCCAAATGGCCCGCTGGAACATCAGCAAAGCAGCCAGATTGTTGCAGATTAGCCGAAACACTCTCTATCGCAAAATGCAAGAGTACAATATCGTTCAACAGTAACTGCTTTATTTCTAACGGTTATCACATGTGCGGGTGATACTGAACCGCATAGGATAACCGTTTTTTTTAGTGTATAAGAATTAATAAATTTGGACATCCCATACAGCCGCTAGAAAAGTGTTCGGGGCCCCGCCCGGCGAAGCGTTAGCTAGTTACTCCTGAAAAAATCGTTTTTTGGCAGAAGCATCTCATTGTGGTGAATCTCAGGGGGCTACCGTGTAACTGTATCCGTTAATCGTTGCTTATTTGGCCATTTGGGCTGCTCTTCTGAGGTTATGAGCCCAGATTCCGAA
>NZ_JBIYSM020000023.1:0-63830 GCF_044759095.2 Brevibacillus soli | reverse complement strand
GAGGTTGATAGGTTCGGTGTGGAAGCGCGGCAACGCGTGGAGCTGACGAATACTAATCGGTCGAGGACTTATCCACACAATCCCTTAGCCTATGAGCGTATCCAGTTTTCAAGGAATGAGAAGAGAACTCTCAACGTTGATCGTTGGGGGTTTTTTTGTTTTTCCGGGAAGGAAGAAAGTCGGGAGTAAATGCGTAACATGATATACTAGAGGAGTTAAGCGAAGAAGGGGTGGCCCAGATGACGATAAAATGCAAACTGCTCACATTTGTCGTATTGGCATTGTTTTGTTTGATCATGTGGGCGGGAACCAAAGGGGTCGTGGCTCAGCAAGAGGCATCTTCACCAACGAATATCTGGTCCGACGAAGAGCTTCTTTCTTCGCCAGACAGACTGAATCATATGAAAATTCCTGTAAAAGCGAAGGGAATTTACCTGACGGGTTGGTCTGCGGGAAACAACAATTTCGTCAAACTGCTCCGACTGGTAGATGACACTGAATTGAACGCAATGGTTATCGATATGAAGGAAGACGAGGGCCGGATTACTTACCAATCCGGTGTGCCGTTGGTCAAAGAGGTAAAAGCGGACGCCACGACTTTTATCCAAGACATAGATCAATTGGTTCAAACCTTGAATGATCACCACGTGTATCCCATCGCTCGCATCGTCTGCTTCAAGGATCCGTATTTGGCCGGGAAAAAAGTGGAGTGGGCCATGCATCGCAAGAACGGTTCAATCTGGTCGGATAGCAAGGGCGTAGTCTGGATTGATCCTTACCGCAAGGAAGTGTGGGATTACAATGTTGCCCTCGCAAAAGAAGCGGCCAAAAAGGGATTTAAAGAAATCCAGTTTGATTATGTTCGATTTCCCGACAACGGAAAAAAAGTAGACCAGGACGTGGCCTTTTACCAGCAAAACGGCAAACCGAAACAGCAGGTGGTTGCCGACTTTCTGGCTTATGCCAAAAAGGAGCTGGCTCCTTATCACGTGTACATATCGGCTGACGTCTTTGGTCTGGTGCCATCCGTTCGCGACGACATGGGGATCGGGCAGAAGTGGGAGCTGATTACACCGATCGTGGATTACATCAGCCCCATGATGTACCCTTCCCATTACGCTAACGGGACATACGGGCTGGCTGTGCCGGATTCACGTCCCTATGAGACCATTGCAAACGGATTGAGGGATGCAATGGAAAAAGACGCCGTTCTGCGTGCCAACAACCAACCGACCGCGTTCATTCGCCCGTGGTATCAAGATTTTACCGCCCGTTGGGTCAAGGGATATATCCCCTACGGGCCAGCCGAGGTACAGGCGCAAATCAGGGCGGGAAGGGAACTCGGTGTAGACCAGTACCTCATCTGGGATGCGGGCAACTCTTACAGCGAAGGAGCTTGGCGAAAATAAAGGCAGAGAAAGGCAACACCCATCACTACGACGGGAACAGGGTGTTGTTTTTTTTCATCTGTTCCATAATAAAGGTAGGAAAAGCGTGCTCGTGGTGTGTGAGAAAGCGGTCGACCAGCAAGGTCTCTGCATATGCGTGGGAGAGGACGAGCTCTCCCCACCACTCTGTTTCGTAGCGGCAGAGCATGCTGAGTACATACAGAAGCAAATAATGATTTACCCAAACCGGCAGCGGCAAAGTATCATTCGGCCCGTTCCAAACGAAAACAGTCTCTCCGTCTCGCTGGAATACGGGATGATCCGACAGGAGAACCAGATCGGCAGATGACAGGCAAAACTGCTTGCGGCCGGTTGACGGTTCCCATTCAACGATCGGAATGGTAAGTCCCAAAGGAGCCATTCTCTGTAGAAATTGTCTGTAGGTTTCAGGGGAAAATCCCAGCGTTCCATTCGAACGGAAGGGAAGCGCTAAAACAACAGACCCGTCCGCTTGTGCTGCCATCTGAACACGATGCCAGTAACGCTCACCGGTAACTCCCGCATAGGCATCTGACAAAGCAGAAAGTGAGCCTAACAGTTCTTTCACCAGGTAACGCTCGTTCAGCAGTGTTGGCCCCAGAACCTTGGCCAGCTGCGCAAAAAAGCCCTCCTTTTGCGGACGCACTTCGTCTTCGAGGAGTTGATAGGGGGTTCGCTTCAATTTGCGGGTGGTGACACCGTGCTGAAGCATTCTGCTGTTTTGCGGATAATCAGGTTCGACAGTAAGCAAGACTCCCTTCAGCATGTGAACGCACCCGTAAAACAGAAGCAGCGGACGAATGAGCAAATCGGCATCTGCCGCCGCGGAATAAAACGCGCGTGCCTGCTTCCACGTGTAGAGGAACCGATTGCTTTGTTGAAACGCAAGACGATTGGGATGGTCAAACCCTCGGTGTTGATAACAGTCCGTTAAAAATTTTCGGGCGGTAGGCTCCGTCTCCAGGAAACGGAGATAGCTCCATGCTTTATCCATATGGTTCCACCTTTTCAGGAAATCTTCGTATTATGGTAGCGCTTTCCCGATTTGTTTTTAGATTTATCTGTCTAATTTTATGTAACTCCGAACATTGACTCGTTTTCTTGACAGTAAATTAAGGCGTTTGTTAAACTGGCATAAAATATTTTGGCGAAAGGGGCAAGTTATTGTGCGGGAAGACAAGTTTGTGAAGGAAGGATTAACGTTTGACGACGTATTGCTTATTCCGGCAAAATCGGAAATCCTTCCCCGGGATGTTGACGTCACCACGAAACTGAGCGAAACAGTCAAATTAAACATTCCACTCATCAGCGCCGGCATGGATACAGTGACGGAATCAGCCCTTGCCATTGCCATGGCACGGCAAGGCGGTATCGGTATCATCCATAAAAATATGTCCGTCGAACAACAGGCAAGTGAAGTTGACCGTGTTAAACGATCGGAAAGCGGCGTTATCACAAATCCTTTCTCGTTAACTCCAGACCATACAGTAGCTGACGCGGATGCGCTCATGGGTAAGTACCGCATTTCCGGTGTCCCGATCGTCGATGAGGCTCACCATCTGGTCGGAATCCTCACTAACCGCGATCTCCGCTTTGTACATGACTTTTCTACCCCCATCAAAGACGTAATGACCAAAGAAAATCTCGTAACCGCTTCGGTGGGAACCACACTTCAACAGGCAGAAGCCATCCTGCAAAAGCACAAAATCGAAAAACTGCCGCTGGTGGACGAAAACAATGTCTTGAAAGGGTTAATTACCATTAAAGACATTGAGAAAGCGATCCAATATCCGAATGCGGCAAAAGACCTTCAAGGACGCTTGCTCTGTGGTGCAGCAGTCGGTGTATCGGCTGATACGTTTGAGCGTGCTGAGGCCCTGGTACAAGCGGGCGTTGACGTATTGGTCGTGGATACCGCACACGGACACTCCCGCGGTGTTATTGAAACCGTCAAAAAGCTGAGAAAGGCTTATCCGGAACTGACCATCGTAGCTGGCAACGTGGCAACGGGAGAAGCGACCCGCGATCTGATTGAAGCAGGCGCTTCTGTGGTAAAAGTGGGGATCGGTCCCGGCTCCATTTGTACCACACGTGTCGTAGCCGGTATCGGTGTACCGCAAATCACGGCGATTTACGATTGTGCACGGGTAGCCCGCAAATACAATATTCCAATTATTGCCGACGGCGGCATTAAATACTCCGGTGACTTGCCAAAGGCGATCGGAGCCGGCGCATCGGCGATCATGATCGGAAGCTTGTTTGCCGGAACGGAAGAGAGCCCGGGCGAGTTTGAAATTTTCCAGGGCCGCCGCTTTAAAGTGTATCGCGGTATGGGCTCCATTGGAGCGATGAAGGCAGGCAGCAAAGACCGCTACTTCCAGGAAAACGAGCAAAAGCTGGTGCCGGAGGGCATCGAGGGCCGTGTGCCGTATAAAGGGCCTCTGGCTGATGTCGTGTATCAGCTGATCGGCGGTCTGCGAGCCGGGATGGGCTATTGTGGAACGAAAACAATCCAGGAGCTTATCGACAACTCCCAGTTCGTCCGCATCACCGGTGCCGGTTTGCGCGAGAGTCATCCGCATGATGTCCAAATTACCAAAGAAGCACCGAACTACTCGATTTCCTAAGTCATTTGTCCTATTCAGACCCCTTTCCGACAGAGAAAGGGGTCTATTTCTAGGGATTGGCAAAACAGAACAGGTCGAAACAAGCTTCAATCGATACCCGTTCCTATGGTACACTTACACTTGGTGTCCGTTTACAGAAAAACTCAAAAGTGACAGAACGGGAGAGTGAGAGGAGAATGAGTGTGAGAAAATGGGCAAAGCGGCTTACAGGACTGTTCCTGTCTGTCGCCATTTTCGCGACCGCCTGGAGCGGGGGGGCTGCCAACACCAATGCTGCCCAAGCTGACCTGCAGCTGGCGGTAAAATCAGCCATTCTTTTGGAAGCGTCGACAGGAAAAGTTATCTATAGCCACAACCCGGATGTACCGCTGCCGCCGGCCAGCATGTCGAAAATGATGACGGAATACCTCGTGCTGGAGGCGCTCAAGCAGAAAAAAATCACCTGGGATGAAAAGGTACCGGTGAGCGAGTACGCGTTCTATATTGCAAAAATGGCCGACTCTGCAGGGGTTTACCTCAATATGGGCGAGTCGTTCACCGTAAAAGAGCTGTACAAAGCAATGGCGATCGCATCCGCAAACGATGCAACCGTGCTGCTTGCGGAAAAGGTGGGCGGCAGTGAAGCGAACTTTGTCACCATGATGAACCAAAAAGCGCAAGAGTTGGGGATGAAAAATACAAAGTTCGTTACTTCTACAGGTCTCCCGGCGAACGAGCTGGGACCGTACTCTCCGCAAACCGATCAGACCGAAAACCTGATGTCGGCCCGCGACTCGGCCATTCTGGCACGAGCACTGATCCGCGATTTCCCGGAAGCTCTGGAGTACTCGAAAATTTCCCGTCTTGTTTTCCGCGAAGGTATGCCAAACGAGCTCAAGAAGGCAAACTACAACTGGATGCTTCCTGACTTGAACAACTACTATCCGGGGGTAGACGGCTTGAAAACCGGATATACAGCCGAGGCCAAGTACTGTTTTACCGGAACGGCTACCCGTGACGGCATGCGGCTGATCAGCGTAGTGATGGGGACGGAAAGCGAAACCAAGCGCTTTGTGGAAACCAAGAAGCTGTTTGATTACGGCTTCAGCAGCTTCAAGCTGGTGAAGCATCTGGACAAGGGAGCTGCGATCAAAGGATATGAAACAGCGCCTGTGAAAAACGGGGTAGAGCTGGAAGTCCCGGCGGTAACGGGAGACGTGGCGAACGTTCTGACCAAGATCGGCGAAGAAGGCAAGTACAAGCCGGTTGTCACCTTCCAGGAGTTAACCGCTCCCATTAAAAAAGAACAAGTAATCGGGAAGGTTGTCTTCAAGACGGAAGGCGCCGCAGAAGGCGATTACCTTCAGCCGGAAGACGCCACCAGAGGCGGGGTTGACCTGGTGGCAGCGCAAGATGTGGAAGAGGCCAGCTGGCTTCGCTTGTTCTTCCGCAGCGTGATCCAGTTCATCGGCAACATCTTAAGCAGTATTACGGGAAAATAAATGGGGTTGTTTCCGAAATAAAAGATGGTTTACAATGGTGAATATTAAGAAAGCGTATACGCAATCAAGTCTGACTTCATATCGTAGGAGGCATAATACAATGGTGCAAGTAGGAACATCCCGCGTTAAAAGAGGTATGGCTGAAATGCAAAAAGGCGGCGTCATCATGGACGTCGTAAATGCTGAACAGGCGAAAATTGCCGAAGCCGCCGGTGCTGTTGCTGTAATGGCGCTGGAGCGCGTACCGTCCGATATTCGTGCCGCAGGCGGCGTAGCGCGCATGGCTGACCTCAGCATCGTGGAAGAAGTGTTGAATGCTGTATCCATTCCTGTCATGGCAAAAGCACGGATCGGCCATTTTGTAGAAGCGCGTGTTCTGGAGTCGATGGGTGTAGACTACCTCGATGAGAGTGAAGTTTTGACGCCTGCTGACGATATGTACCATATTAATAAAAAAGAGTTTACGGTTCCGTTCGTGTGCGGCGCACGTGATCTCGGGGAAGCGCTTCGCCGCATCGGTGAAGGCGCGTCCATGATTCGTACCAAGGGTGAACCGGGAACGGGCAACATCGTGGAAGCCGTACGTCATATGCGTACCATGCAGTCCCAGATTCGCAAGGTACAAAGCATGTCCTACGATGAACTGATGGCGGAAGCAAAAGCACTGGGTGCCCCTTACGATCTGCTCGAGTATGTTCATAAAAACGGCAAGCTGCCGGTTGTAAACTTCGCGGCAGGCGGTGTGGCTACTCCTTCCGACGCAGCACTGATGATGCATCTGGGCGCAGACGGCGTATTCGTAGGTTCCGGTATCTTCAAGTCCGAGAACCCGGAGAAATTCGCTCGTGCGATCGTCGAAGCAACCACACACTACACCGATTACGAACTGATTGCCCGCGTATCCAAAGGTTTGGGTACACCCATGACCGGTATCGAAATCTCCAAAATCCGCGAAGCAGATCGTATGCAAGAACGCGGCTGGTAAGGTGAACTGACATGAAAATTGGTGTACTCGCCCTTCAGGGAGCTGTGGCCGAGCACATTCGCATGCTGGAAGAAGCAGGCGCCACAGCAGTACCGGTTAAGAAAGTAGAAGAGCTGGAAGACCTGGACGGACTGGTTATTCCCGGCGGAGAAAGCACCACCATCAGCAAGCTGATGCACAAGTACGGATTCATGGAAGCGATTCGTCAGTTCGGACAAGCCAAAAAGCCGATTTTTGGTACATGTGCGGGAGCCATTCTGTTGGCCAACCGCATCAACGGACAGGACGACTTCCACCTCGGCTTGATGGATATCAAGGTGGAGCGCAACGCATTCGGCCGTCAAAAGGAAAGCTTTGAGGTATCGCTTCCGATCGCCGGTGTGGCGTCTGATTTCCCGGCCGTGTTTATCCGTGCTCCATACATCATGGAGGTAGCCGGAAACGGTGAGATTTTGTCCAAGTACGAGGAAAAAATCGTCGCCGCTCGCCAGGGACAATATCTGGCGGCCGCCTTTCATCCGGAGTTGACCGAAGACTTCCGCATGCACAAGTACTTCCTCGACATGGTAAAAGAATACCGCGGCGAGAAAGTACAAGCATAAATGGAACCGATGGAGAAAACCAGCACCGTTACGGGTGCTGGTTCTTTGTTTGTTGACTTTACACAGGTATAGAGTTTGTAGTACAGTTAAAGAATAAAAGTATAAATATGTGTGGAATACGTTGACGAGAACAAGTACGCTGCACCTGTCAGGCAAAGAGAGTCGGTGGATGGTGCGAACCGACCCGGCATGCAGAAGAATCCATCTCGGAGTGGCAAAGGAATGAACTTTGCCCGGTACCCGTACCGTTAAAACGGGCAGAGTGGGTAGATGCAACAAGCGGTAGGCATCTGCCAATAAGGGTGGCAACGCGGGTAAGCAGCACTCGTCCCTTGCAAGGGGGATGGGTGTTTTTTATTTTGTTGATACACGGAGGGATCCTAAGATGTTAGACGTAAAGGTTTTGCGACACGACCTGGAAGAGGTAAGGCGTCGGCTTGCCCATCGTAATGAAGACATCTCAGCGTTGGATCAATTTGCGGAAGTGGACGAGAAGCGGCGTCAGGTGATTCAAGAGGCGGAGGCGTTGAAAAACAAACGCAATACCGTCTCCGAGCAAGTCGCTGTATTGAAGCGCAACAAGGAAAATGCCGATCATTTGATTGCAGAAATGAAGGAAGTAAGCGACCGGATTAAAGTGTTGGACGAGGAACTGCGCCAGTTGGATGAACAGCTGGAGCAAATATTGCTCAGCCTGCCAAACCTGCCGCATGAAAGCGTACCGGTGGGAACATCCGAAGAGGACAATGTGCTGGCATGGACCTGGGGTGAACCGCGCAAATTTGATTTTACGGCCAAACCTCACTGGGAGCTGGCTCAGGAACTGGGGATTCTCGACTTCGAGACAGCGGGGAAAGTGACCGGGAGCCGCTTTGTTTTCTATAAGGGGCTGGGTGCCCGCCTGGAGCGTGCCCTGATGAACTTTATGCTGGACCTGCATTCCGAAGAGCATGGATATGAAGAGATCCTGCCGCCGTATATGGTGAACCGCTTGAGCATGACCGGCACCGGCCAGCTTCCGAAATTCGAAGAGGATGCGTTTAAAGTGGAAGGACCGGACTACTTCCTGATTCCAACCGCAGAGGTGCCGGTGACCAACATGCATCGTGACGAGATTCTCGACGCAGCCGACCTGCCGAAATACTATGCGGCGTACAGCGCCTGCTTCCGTTCTGAAGCGGGTTCGGCAGGACGCGATACGCGCGGCTTGATCCGTCAGCATCAGTTCAACAAAGTGGAGTTGGTGAAGTTCGTCAAACCGGAAGACTCCTACGATGAATTGGAAAAGCTGGTGAAAAACGCGGAGAAAGTGCTCCAGCTGTTAGGCTTGCCATATCGCGTGATGAGCATGTGCACGGGTGATCTCGGTTTTACGGCAGCGAAAAAGTACGATATCGAAGTGTGGATTCCAAGCTACGAAACCTACCGGGAGATCTCGTCCTGCTCCAACTTCGAAGACTTCCAGGCCCGTCGTGCGAATATCCGCTTCCGCCGCGACACCAAGGCAAAGCCTGAATTTGTGCATACCCTCAACGGTTCCGGTCTGGCAATCGGGCGTACTGTGGCCGCACTGCTGGAGAATTATCAACAAGCGGATGGCACGGTTCTCATTCCGGAAGTACTGCGTCCTTACATGGGCGGTTTGGAGAAAATCGCGCCGAAGAAATAAGTAGAAAAAGAGGCCTTCTGTATTAGTACAGAAGGCCTTTTTTGCATAAAAGCGGGAATTTTCTAAAATGTGTTGCAATACAGAAGTTGCTGTTATATAATAACACCAACAACAAAAACAATTGTTTTAATACAGAAATCAAACAGGAGGGGCGTTGGAGATGAATTGCTATCGGTGTGAAGGAAACGGAGAACAGAATTGCCCGCAGTGCGGAGGACATGGACATGATCTGAACGGTACGCAATGCCATCACTGTCACGGAGACGGATGTGTAAGCTGCAGCACTTGCAGTGGATCAGGCTATATGGAGTGAGTCATTTTTTTTGTAGGTACTGTACTATAATAGAATCTTAAAAACATTTCTGTACCATAATAATTCGTTGTGATTTGAAAGGAGGAGCTTCCCTATGGCAACAACTCCTATGAATCATTATCCAACCGGAGTAGACGTAACCGGCGAGATTTCGCCGGAATTTGCGGAAATTCTTACGCCACAGGCCATTCAATTTATAACCAAGCTGGAGCGTACGTTTGGCAATAAGCGTCGGGCCCTGCTTGAAAAACGGAAAGAACGGCAGGCTGAAATCGACGCCGGAAACATGCCTGATTTTTTGCCGGAGACAGCCCACATCCGCACAGGCAGCTGGGCCATAGAACCTCTCCCCGATGATTTGCAGGACCGCCGGGTGGAAATTACCGGACCTGCAGGTGATCGCAAAATGGTCATCAACGCACTAAACTCTGGCGCAAAAATATTTATGGCTGATTTTGAAGACGCCAACTCACCTACTTGGGAAAATACCGTTCAGGGACAAATCAACCTGCGGGATGCCAACCGGCGGACGATCTCCTATACCAGCCCGGAAGGCAAGCGCTATGCCTTGCATGAGAAACCAGCCGTCCTGCTGGTGAGACCCCGCGGATGGCACCTGGAAGAGAAGCACGTTTTACTGGATGGAAAACCTGTCTCGGGAAGCTTGTTTGACTTTGGACTTTATCTCTACCACAATGCCGAGACGTTACAAACAAACGGTACCGGTCCCTATTTCTATCTTCCGAAGCTGGAGAGCCATCTGGAAGCGCGACTGTGGAATGACGTATTCATTTTTGCCCAGGACGAACTGGGAATTCCGCAGGGAACCATCAAGGCTACGGTACTCATCGAGACGATTCTCGCCGCCTTTGAAATGGATGAAATCCTGTACGAACTTCGCGAACATAGCGCCGGGTTGAACTGCGGCCGCTGGGACTACATCTTCAGCTACATCAAGAAGCTGCGCAACCATCCCGACGTCATCCTGCCGGATCGGGCGCTGGTAACCATGACCGTCCCGTTTATGCGGGCGTACACGACCTTGGCAGTAAAAACCTGCCACAAGCGCAAGGCTCCCTGCATCGGCGGAATGGCTGCACATATTCCGGTGAAGAACGATCCGGAGAAAAACGAAGAAGCTTTGGGGAAAGTACGCGCTGACAAAGAGCGGGAAGCGTATGACGGACACGACGGCACGTGGGTGGCTCACCCGGGACTCGTACCGGTGGCGATGGAAGTGTTTAACCGACTGATGCCGGAACCGAACCAGATCTGGTATAAGCGGGAGGATGTTCACGTCATGGCTCAAGACTTGCTGGCGGTTCCGGAAGGGCCGATTACGGAAGGCGGAGTACGAACCAACATCAACGTGGGCATTCAGTACATTGAAGCGTGGATGCGGGGCTTTGGAGCCGTTCCCATTCACAACCTCATGGAAGATGCCGCGACAGCGGAGATCTCACGGGCACAGATTTGGCAGTGGATTCGTCACCGTCGAGGGGTACTCCCGGACGGCCGAAAAGTGACCGTTGAACTGGTGCGGCAATGGGTCGAGGAGGAGATGGAAAAGCTGAAATCCGCCATCGGTCCGGAAAAGTATGAGCAAGGAAAATACCAACAAGCCTGCGAGCTCTTTTTGCGGCTGGTGACTGCCGATACTTTCGAAGAGTTTTTAACGATTCCCGGTTACACCTACTTACAATAAAAAAAGGAGTGGAAGAACATGAACAGACAAGAGGCAATCGCAACATTGGAGGAAAGCTGGAAATCGGAGCGCTGGAAAGGCATCGAGCGGACATACACGGCGGAGGACGTCGTTCGACTGCGCGGCTCTGTACAGATTGAACATACGCTGGCCCGTTTGGGGGCAGAGCGGCTGTGGAATCTGCTGCATACGGAGCACCATATCAAGGCGCTGGGTGCACTCACGGGCAATCAAGCCGTTCAGCAGGTGAAAGCCGGATTGAAAGCAATCTACCTGAGCGGCTGGCAGGTGGCTGCCGATGCCAACCTGGCGGGTCAAATGTACCCGGACCAAAGCTTGTATCCGGCCAACAGCGTGCCCCACGTAGTGAAGCGCATCAACCAGGCATTGCAGCGGGCCGATCAGATTCAGCAGGCAGAGGGAACAGGTGATACGTACTGGTTTGCCCCGATCGTCGCTGATGCGGAAGCGGGATTCGGCGGTCCTCTTAACGTCCACGAGCTCATGAAAGCGATGATTGAAGCAGGTGCGGCCGGCGTTCACTTCGAAGACCAGCTGGCTTCCGAGAAGAAGTGCGGCCACATGGGAGGCAAGGTGTTGATTCCTACCCAAGCCGCTGTCAAGAATCTGATTGCCGCCCGCCTGGCTGCTGACGTAATGGGCGTTCCCACGATCATTGTGGCAAGAACGGACGCCAATGGCGCCTTCCTCATTACCAGCGACGTAGACGAGCGCGACCGGGACTTCCTCACCGGTGAGCGCACGCCGGAAGGCTTTTTCCGGATGCGAGGCGGTCTGGACGCTGCCATTGCCCGCGGTCTCAGCTATGCCCCATACGCCGATCTGATCTGGTGCGAGACGTCCGAACCCAATATCGAAGAAGCCAGAAAATTTGCGGAAGCCATCCACGCCAAGTTCCCAGGCAAGCTGCTGGCCTACAACTGCTCGCCGTCGTTCAACTGGAAGAAGAAACTGGATGAAAAGACGATCGCACGCTTCCAGGATGAGTTGGGTGAAATGGGCTACAAGTTTCAGTTTGTGACCCTGGCCGGCTTCCACGCGTTGAACTACAGCATGTTCGAATTGGCTCGCGGCTACCGCGACCGCGGAATGGCGGCCTATTCCGATCTGCAGCAGGCGGAGTTTGGAGTCGAGCGATACGGTTATACGGCAACCCGCCATCAACGCGAAGTAGGTACCGGCTACTTTGACGAACTGGCCCAGGTCATCGCGGGCGGCACCTCTTCCACCACTGCATTGACCGGCTCCACGGAAGAAGAGCAGTTTACCCACGAGAAGGTAGTCTAATAGACGAAAAGGGACGGGATTTCCCGTCCTTTTGGATTTGCAAAAATCGCGATTCCTCCATATAATGTTGATGAACAAATGTCCTCGTAGCTCAGCAGGATAGAGCAGCAGTTTCCTAAACTGCGTGTCGGAGGTTCGAGTCCTCTCGGGGACGCCATATATCAATCAGTAATGGCGCGGGTTTTCAGTCGCATGACTGCCCGCGCCTTTTTGTTGACGCCGGAAGTACTTACCCGTGTGCTCGTCTGGCATTTGTTCGGCTTGCGTAACGCAGTTCGTCCATCTTGCCTTGGTAGATGCGCCGCTTGATCTGGTCGAGTCGACGAGCGGCAAGTTCATGGGTCACTTTGAATTCGTCAGCCAGGAGGCAGATGAAGTCTCCTTCCTGACAGGGCATCTTCAGCGTGCTGACCATATAAAATGGAATGGCTGCATACATCAAAAAATGAGACGCCTGAGCCTCCTGCAATTCGCGGAAGGGTTTTTCCATCATCGTTTGCTTGCCTGCGTGCCCGCGCAAAATATGGCCCAACTCGTGATAAAAGTGTTCTCTCTGTTTCTTCTTGGATAACGTTGAGTTTAGCGTGATGCTTCGGTAAAGTCCCGCTTCATATCTCATGGAAGGGCTCGGAAGGTAAAAGAGTTCAATACCAAGTGAGTCTGCAATAATATCTTCATTCAATTCATGAGGGTGTGAAAAGCCTAATCCGATATAAAACCTTGTCAGCCATTTTTCCAATTCAGTGGACTTGTAGTATGGGAGCATGGCACACCTCACAAGAAGGGAATATACGTTCGGCTTGAACGTCTAGAGAATGCCCGGATGATAAGGAGTTGAGGCCCCCTACTTCTTCCGGGCATTTACTTGCTTAGCTCGCCAACGAAGGAACTCTATGTGCTTTTTTACTTCCTCGATTTCCTCTTCGGAAAGTCCTTCGAGATCGAAAAAGGAGATATGCTCGTCGTGCGGGTCACGCTCTGACTTTTTTTTTGACGGAGCGGGATCATCGGTCTTACCCAGCAGGAAATCGGTTGAGACTTCGAAGATATCGGCTGCTTTTGAGATCAAGGAATCGTCCACGCTTTTTTTTTCTCCTGATTCTACGCGGGAGAGGACGGTATTATGTATGCCAAGTTTTTCGGCCAATTGGATTTGGGTCCACTCCCTTTTTTCCCGAAGTACCCGAATCCGTTGTCCGACGATCGACATTCCCTCACCAACTTTCCATTTTTGCAATTCTTATTCTAGCAGTTTTCCATAACGGAAAAAACATGTTTGTTAAAATGTCAAATAATGTATTGACCTTGCTGTTTTAGAAAAGTAATATGGAACTATAACGCTTTGCAGTTTTGGCAAAGAAGGGAGGGGAAAGCGTTGGACAAGCTGAACCTCGAATTTATTTGTAAAAGACGAATGGAACTTGGCCTTACCTTGCAGGAGATGGCGGAAGGTCTTGGGTTTAAGAATGCTTCCACTTACTTGAAATACGAAAAAGGGGACTATTCTTTCAAGGCGAACCATATCCCTGTTTTAGCCCGAAAATTGAGGTGTACGTTGGATCTCCTCTTTTTGAACAATTATTTGCTAAAACAGAAAATGAGCGGAGAGGAATCAGCGGGAAGGAGTCGGATGAAATCTCAGGAAGCAAATAAACGGCAGTTGGAGATTTGGAGGAAAACTCTCAACTACGAAATAGAGATGATGGAACCGAGAAGTGCAATGGCGTGTGAGGGATTTGTTAACCGATTGGACCATTTTGAAAAGCAAATAGAAGATAGGGAGCGACTTAATAAAAAGTGAGCCTCGTCCCGACGGGAGGAGGCTCTTGCATTGTTATCGTAACACAGATGCAGCCATTCGCACGTAGGTGTGTCGTTTGCCGCGAATCACGATGGAATAGTGCATAATGTTTTCAGGGATGGCAATGCCCGAATAGCCGGCGTCGCCAATGTGGTAGAGATCGGCTCCTGCCATTTTGCTGTACAGGGCGATTTGACGGATGGTGTCTTCGTCGGAACCCTCTTGGGAAGTGCCGGTGGCCAGGATGGAGAGAGCCCCCTGCTTTCGCACCAGGTCGACCATTTGCTTGGCGCTGTCGAGCGTAATGCCGGGTACGGTTCCCGGAGAGGGAAGCAGGATCACATCTGCACCAGCCTCGACAAAGCCCAATAGGGCCTGTTCCCCGACAATGCCTGATCCGGCTTCGTCGGCAACGCCTGCCCCGTGCATTTTACCGGCGATGATGAGCACTTCCTCACCCATAACGGCCCGGGCCTGTTGAATGGCGTGGCGGATTTCTGCATTGGTTACCCCGGTTTTGGGATTGCCCGTGATGCAAACAAAGTCAAAGCCTAGTTTTTTCGCTTCGGCAAATGTCTCTTCGGAAGCGATGCGTCCTTTGGGCAGTTCCACCAGTTTCTCTGCTTGCCTGGCATGGGGATCGACCGGCTCGAGATTTAACCCGATAGGCCTGCCTGTGTAAGCTTTCAGCGTGCCGATCACGGTTTGCGGATCGTCTGCCTGCAGACCTTGTACCGCAGGGTGGAACACGTCAAAGAAATTCAACAGAATCAGATCGGCGCCAAAAGCGGCTGCGATCTCCGCGTTGGTCACGCTGGGATAGAGAGGTGTGACGGCACAGATCACTTCGGCCACGAACACCCGGCCTTCCGACGCTTTGATCGACTGTTTCAGCTGTTTCCCGGTCATGCCGCGGAAATCGGATGCCGTGCAATCCAACAATCGTTTCATAGTTTTTTGATCTCGTCTTTGAGCATTTCCGACTGCGTGCCGAACACGATCTGAACGCTGCCTTGGCCAAGCTTCATCACGCCGGCCGCTCCCAGATCGCGCAGACCTTTTTCGTCAACCGCTTTTTCGTTCTTCAGGACGAGGCGCAGGCGGGTGATGCAAGCGTCTACGTCGACGATGTTGTCTTTGCCTCCAATCAGGGCGAGGACGCGCTGTGCCTTATCCTGCATGGAGGAACGACCGCCATCTGCGGATACCTCCGCGTCATCGTCATCGCGTCCCGGTGTCTTGATATTGTAGGCGACGATCAGGAAGCGGAACAGGAAGTAGTAGACGACCATGAACGCAAGTCCGATTGGAATCAGCAGCACCGGTTTGGTCGCCAGCGGGTAGTTGACGACATAGTCGATCAACCCGGCGGAAAATCCGAAGCCGTGCTTGATGCCCAGCATGGTCACGATAAACGCGGACACACCGGTCAGGATGGCGTGAACTACATAGAGGAAAGGCGCTACAAACATGAACGCAAACTCAATCGGTTCAGTGATGCCGGTGAGGAATGAAGTGAGCGCCGTTCCCATGAAGATAGAAGCGATCGCCGCTCGCTTTTCCGGCCTGGCGGTGTGAATGATCGCCAAAGCCGCACCCGGCAGAGCAAACATCATAATCGGGAAGAAGCCGGTCATGAACATCCCTGCAGACTTGTCGCCTGCAAAGAAGCGGTGCAGGTCTCCATGCACGACTTTGCCTGCCGCGTCCGTAAAGTCACCGATCTGGAACCAGGCGATCGCGTTGATCACGTGATGCAATCCGAACGGAATCAACAGCCGGTTAAAGGTACTGTACAGGGCGGCACCGGTGGCTCCGAGGCCAACGACCCAGTTGCCGAATGTGTGAAGCACTTCTTGAATCGGTCCCCAGACGATGCCGATCACCAGCGCAATGATCACCATGGCGATAGAGGTCGCGATCGGCACAAAACGCTTGCCGCCGAAGAAGCCCAGCCAGTCGGGCAGTTTGATGTCGTGGTACTTGTTGTAGAAATAAGCGGCGATTCCGCCGGCGAGGATCCCGCCGAGGACGCCCATGTTCAATTTGGCATCGTCCGGAATAAACGGCATGGCTGCGGGTACTTTGGCCAATACGCTTATCAGCACCTGATAGGCGATGACGGCAGCGAGAGCGGCAACCGCGTCTCCTGCCAAACCAATGGCTACACCAACTGCGAAGATGAGGGATAAGTTATCAAAAATAGCAGAACCGCCGGCCAACAGAAACGGTGCAACGTACTGGTTGAGGAACCCGCCCAGGGATTCCCCCAGTTTGAATTCCGTTTCGTAGTTGATGGCACCGAAGCGAAGCAACAACGCTGCTGCCGGAAGCGTGGCGACTGGGAGCATGAGTGCTTTCCCAATCTTTTGGAGGAACGCTAACATACAAAAACCTCCTTTTTTGAGTTTGATTTGTTTATTCAGAAAGTCCTTCCCGGGAGCGGGGCAGACTTGCCTGACCGGCGTTGGCGGAAACGCTTTCAACAAAAATCATAAATGTCCTTCCCTTAAGGCAATGGTAATGATCGGCTCCCGGCCTGCGATGACGTGAGAGTCCAGCGAGGCAATCAGCGAGGAAACCCGTTCCCCGTTGGTAATCACGACGGGAGTGACAGCAGGATAACCCGCCTTCTGAAGAATAGACAGATCGAATTCAATCAGTTTGTCGCCCGTTCTCACAACGTCCCCGACAGCGACATGGGGAGTAAAGCCTCTGCCGTTTAGCTTGACCGTGTCGATCCCGATATGGATCAGGATTTCCAGACCGGTCTCACTGGTCAGTCCGATGGCATGGCAGGTAGGAAACAAGTGGGTCACCGTACTGTCAATGGGGGCTACAACCAGGCCCTCGCTCGGTTGGATCGCGACGCCATCTCCGACAATTTTTTGGGAGAACACCGGATCGGGGACGTTTCTCAGGGCAACTGTGGTTCCTGTTACGGGGGCGTATAGGGTGATGTCCTTTTGCTCCTTTTTCCTGGAAAACAAATTTCCTAACATAACATCCTCCTTCAAAGCCTGTGTAAGAAAAAGGCATGAGCCAAGAGGCATAGAGAAACGGCTGCTTTCCCTACGACGCTTCGCTCATGCCTAGTCGAACTAGTAACACGCTGCTGGTGGTTATTTGGTTTCGTGAAGCAGACGATACAGATGCATCGCCATGTATCCCGTCTCATCCTCGGGCACGGCGACCTCAAGTCGGGCAGAGATGCAGGAGGTCAATGCTTCTGCCAGTTTGTAGGCATCCGGCATGGTGGTTTTTACGCGGTCCAGCAACGGGTTTTGTATAGATGTATGCTGATGAATCCGTTCGCATGCGAATCGCAGATGGGTAATGAGACGCATGTAGTCGATGGTGCTGCGCTCGATGGTTGTGCCTGTTTGTTCTTCAATAACGGCGACCAGTTGACGAATCATGTCGGTAAATTGTACGGCTTTGATCACCGGCAGATGGCTGACGGCAGAGTGAATATGCAGAGACAAAAACCCGATCTCGCTCTCTGGTATGTCGATGGCAAACTCCTTTTTGATGAGTTCTGCTGCCTTTTTGGCTAACGCGTACTCCTGCGGGTACAACGTCTGTATCTCAAACAGAAACGGATTGATGATTTCCATGCCGTGCTGCAGACGATATATGGCAAACTGTATGTGATCGGGAAGAGCGACGTGGACGTGCCCGTTGATCTCGGGAGTTATGTCTTTGGCAATCAAGTCGATGATCTCTTCGGAAATGCCGATCACCACATGATCCACCTGTTTCAGCATCGATTCATACTGCTTTTTGTGAGTCTCGTCTTCGAGGCGAAAACGTTTTTCAATGCGGATATCGGTTGGGGGGAGGGATGTCCCTTGCTTGTTGCCAAAGCCGATGCCTTTGCCAAACAACACGTACTCCTGCCGAGAGCCGGGCTCTTCGACGAGGACGACATTGTGATTTAACACTCGTGTGATCACATAAGGGTTTTCTTGTGCCCGCGTCACCAAACATCACCACGCTTCATGGGTAAGACTGAATAAGAAAGAGCCGAAAAAAACCTTTTTGCAAAAAGATTTTCTCAGCTCATGCCTGCGTACCAGTAACATGCTTCAAAACATATGTACTGGTATCATATAAGAATGACTTTCTGTTGTCAATATTCTGATTATTTGATGTATTTGCAAGACGAGCTTATTTTACTTTAACGGTAATGGTATACGTCTTGCCGCCATATCTGGCTTTTATGGCCGCTGTTCCCTTCGCTTTCGCCGTCAGCTTGCCGTCTTTCACTTCCACGATTCGCTTGTTGGTGGTGCTCCATTGTGCGAAAGAAGTGACGTCCTGATCTTCGCCGTTCTTGTAGGTGGCGGTGAGGGTCAGCTGAATGTTCTTCCCTTTTTCCAGGGTCACCCTGCGCTTGTCTGCTTGAAGGGAAGCGAGCGGGAAGACGCTGTTGACTTCTTTCCACATCGTATGAGCCAAGACCTCGTAGCCCTCTTCACTGGGGTGAATGTCCGCTGGATTGGGCAGATAGGTGCGGAAGTCGGCAGCAATCGCTTCAGCGGTTGGAACGAATGTCGCTCTGGCTCTGAGTGTTTTCGTTTTAATCGTGTGATTCAGCGAGTCGAGGAGAGGCATCAGTTGTTTTTGGACCGGCTCCGGAAGGTAGGGGAAGGAGTTGTAGTACCCCATCACGAATACTTCCGCGTCCGGATTCAAATCGTTGATCGCGGAAAAAATGTCGCTGAGATTATCGCCTGCCTGTTCGATCAGCTCTTCTACCTTCTCACGGTCAACGCTAACGCCATTGGGAGTAATTTTGATCTCTCGCAGAATGTCGTTTGCTCCCGCATCCAGGGTAATGATCTCTGCGTCCTCGATGCTCGCTTGTATGTGTTGGCCACCTTTTGCCACGTCTTGTTCGATGTCCCTCAGAACATCGCCCGTCGTATAACCGGGGACGGCAAACGCATTGGAATAGTCGTCCAGATACTCGATGTCATCCATGTACTCGGCCAGAAAATCCGTGTATCCCTTGCCGATCTCCCTGTAAGGAGTTTGACCGGCCGCCAGGGAGTCACCAAGCGCAAGATAGTCCACCTTCTCATCCACTTTGGCTACGGCCGTGAGCGGAACCAGCGCAAGGACAACCAACAGGGAAGCGAGGGAAAGGGAAAGTCCTTTTTTCACATGTAAAACCTCCTCGATATGTTCAATGTAAAGAAACATATTCGGAGATCGGGTAGGAATATCCTTCCAAAAATGAAAAGCGCTTCAAATAAAAGCAGGCACCGCTAGGCCGAATGCTTGACGGTGCCTTGTTGTTTACTTGGTAAACTTGTCTGCTATGGTGGAAGCGCAGAAGGAATGAGGCTTGATTTCGGCCCGAAAGTGGTTGGTTTCTGCTATGTTTAACAGAGCCTGGATAAACTTATGGGTAGGACCGTTTCTGCCGATATCAAAGTGAAGCTGAATGGGAATGTCGATATGTTGACTCTTTAAGTACTCACGCAATTCAGAAGCCAGCCCGACCGAGTAAAATGCTTCCTGGAAGATACGCTGTTGGAGAGAGGAGTACCGGCGCTCCTGAAATTTATGATAAAAAAATGAACCGCCGTGACCGAGGCGAATCAGTGAGATCACAATGGCAAAAAAAGTGCCGCGGCTCCTTAGCTGCGAATCAGCTCCCACGATAATCTCAAAAGGGCCGGTCGACGACGAAACCGCATGTTCAATGTTGGAAAATACAGCTTCTTTGTTCAGGAGTCCTCTTGTCGGACTGTGGAAGCTGTCGAACTGGATGGGCTGCTGGTTCACAGAGGTTAATCCCACTCACATCCCTCCTTTTTATTGTTAATGTATGTAATCTGCAGGAGAGTATGTGAACAGGAGGAGACAAAAACATCAGCGAAACAGCAGCATCGTTCGATGCCTGTGCCAAGGAGGCAAAGTGACGGAATCAGACAGCCGGCGGCTCCATGCCGAACTCGCTCCACTCTTCACGGGCAGGACCGTAAACACCGGGAACCTTCAGGCCTGCCTGACGCATCAGTACCGTCATTTGACCGCGATGGTGAATCATGTGCGAGATCAGAATGGACAGAGTGAGGCCGTTCGCCCACTGCATGCCGTACATCTCGCGCTCTTCCAGCAGCGTGCTGTCATTCCACTGCGTGCGGATCGCTTGAACGAGCGCCTCGCTGGCCTGTGCCCACTGTTGTGCGATTTCCTTCGCGGTAGCGGGGACAGGGGAATCGTGTTCTGCTGCTTCGAATTCAAGACCGGTGCGGGACATCATTTCGTGTACGCTGGTCACGATGTGCCAGGCCAGCCGTCCCAACGTACGGTCTTGAGGGGTTACCTCCTGCTTCAGCGATTCGTCGGTACAGGCGTCAAGGATGCGCTGAGTGGAGCGCGATTCGTTTTCCCAAGTTTGAATGAAAGAGTGAATGGTAAGAAACATCGTAAATCCCTCCAGGTTCGTATAGGAACATTTGTTCTATATTGTACTGCATGAAGGATAATATTTCCAGATATTTTTTTGGTAAAATTTCGCGGGAGGTTCGACAAAAACAGACAATGAACGCACACGAGTTCTTTATGCAAGCAGCAATAGAAGAAGCAGAAAAAGCAGCGTCGATCGGCGAGGTTCCCATAGGCGCGGTCATCGTTCGGGAGGGAGAGATTGTCGGGCGCGGATACAATCTGCGCGAGACAAAAAAAGACCCGACGCTCCATGCGGAGATGATCGCCATTCGGGAAGCGAGCGCCAGGCTGGGCGGTTGGCGGCTGATCGGCTGCACGCTGTACGTCACGCTGGAGCCGTGTCCCATGTGTGCCGGAGCGATTGTGCAAAGCCGCATCGAACAGGTCGTCTACGGTGCGAGAGACCCAAAGGCGGGGTGTGTCGGAACGCTGATGAACCTGCTGGACGATCCCAGGTTCAACCATCAGGTTCCAGTGGTGGAGGGTGTTCTTGCCGAGGAGTGCAGTCAGCTTTTGAAGGATTTTTTTCGCAGACTGCGCCAAAAAAAATAGCCCTGGTCTAAGACCAGGCCTTTCATCTCTCGCGACCGCGCAGAGCGTCCAGCTCTTCTTCGGTCAGCTCGCGATATTCGCCAGGCTCCAGCGATTCGTCGAGATGCAGGGAGCCCATCCGGATGCGTTTCAGGTAGATCACCTGCAAACCAAACGCGGCAAACATTCGTTTCACTTGATGAAACTTTCCTTCCATAATCGTCACCTTGATCTCGGAGACGTCTCCCGATGACAGGATTTCCAGCCTGGCAGGAAGCGTAGTGAAGTCCTCCAGTTCGACCCCTTTGGCAAAGGCTTGTACGTGTTGCTCCGTCACCCGGCCCTCGATGCGGGCGAAGTACTCCTTGTCCACCTTCTTTTTGGGAGATAGCAGATTGTGGGACAGCTGTCCGTCGTTGGTTAACAGGAGCAGTCCCTCGGTATCGATGTCCAGTCGGCCAACCGGGTGCACTTTCGTCGCCCATTCATAGGGGAGCAAATCCACCACAGTCTCGTGACGGGCGTCTTCCGTTGCGGAAATCACACCGGGCGGTTTGTTCAGCATAACGTAAATCCAGCGTTTATAGGTAAGCGGTTCATCGTCAACGGAAATCTCTTGTTCTTCCGGGATGACGTGCATGCCGGGGTCTGTTGCCGTCGTGCCGTCCACGGTGATCCGCCCCTGCTTCACCAGCTGTTTCACTTCCTTGCGTGTGCCAAAGCCCATATTGGCCAGCACTTTATCGAGACGCTCTCGTTTCATACACGGTTCCTCGTTTCCCTTCATTTTTTCCCTAGCTTTACTTATATTGACGGATTTCAACGGGCAAATCAAGGAGTGGAAAGGATTTGCTCTTGCAAGATAGACGTACTTTTGCTATATTTATTTTTGCTTCGGTCGTGGAGAGATACCCAAGTGGTCATAAGGGGACGCACTCGAAATGCGTTAGGCGTCGTGAGGCGTGCGTGGGTTCGAATCCCACTCTCTCCGCCATACATAATCCATACATGTTCCAACAAGCTTGTAAATTGAAGCATATTTTTGCCGCAGCGGCAAGAATATGCTTTTCATTTGGGCAAAATCAACCTGTCCTCTTTTTTGTGGTAAAGTATACTCAAAAGCTTCGCCATATAAGAAAGGAGAGCTCTTCGTGAATTACGGCGATCATATAAAAAATCGTTTGAAGCGAGTCGAGGGACAGGTTAGAGGGGTCCTTAGCATGATCGAAACAAATAAGGAATGCAAAGACGTGGTTGGGCAGTTGACGGCAATCCGATCGGCGGTTGATAAGGCCATTGCGGTTATTGTTGCGGAAAACCTGGCGACTTGCATTCGTGAAGAACTCGAACAGGGGAAAGACGCGGATCAAATTGTTCAAGAAGCGATTAACTTACTTGTGAAAAGCAGATAAAAACGATGGAATGAACCAAGCTCCAAACAGCAGCAATGGAGCTTTTTTATTTCCCAAAATCCAAAATATGCAATTGACAGAAAGAGTCACAGCAACTAATATACGTATAGGGGTATATGTATGTAATGATCGAATTGGGAGGTGGTGAAAAAATGATGGTCAACGTTACTTTTCACACTCCTGTCGATGGAGCTTTCAATATTCCGTATGCATACTTGCAGCGAAATCTCTCACAGATACCAAGGAAAAAAGTAATTGTGATTGCCCCTAACAAGCTGATCTTGCAAAAAGGGATTCACATTCTAAAGAAAAACGGTTTCCTGGTGTCTGGCTGCTTCTGTCCTGAGGAGAGAAGTGCGTTAACGAAGACTGTCGCTTGTGCATAAAGGAGTGTCAAGTCGGCTTTTTCCAAGTGGGAGGGACGAAGAGATGAAATACGGCAGGAGTATCATGCATAGGCTGAAGCGTGTGGAAGGACAAATCAGAGGGATTCTGAACATGATGGATGAGGACAAAGACTGTAAGGAAGTAGTTAGCCAGTTGTCCGCAGTTCGATCCGCAGTTGACAAAACGATTGCTGTGATTGTTGCAGAAAACCTGTCCAGCTGCATTCGTGAGGAGATGGCTTCAGGAAAGGATACCGACCAACTATTGGAGGAAGCCATTGACCTTCTCATCAAAAGCAGATAAGGAAAAAGTATTTTTTTATCCGAATAAATACCCATATAGGTATATGTAAAAAGAGAGGAGAATCTGTAATGAACAAGCAAGATAAAACCACCATGATTGTATTTGACGGAGATCTCGATAAAGCAATTGCGAGCTTTATTATTGCGACCGGTGCGGCTGCCATGGGCAAAAAAGTAACGATGTTTTTTACCTTCTGGGGACTCAATATCCTGCGAAAAGACCAGCATATCCCGGTTAAAAAAGGATTTCTGGAAAAGATGTTCGCCTGGATGATGCCGCGCGGGCCGGAAAAACTGGGTATCTCGAAGATGAATTTTGGCGGTCTTGGCGCCAAGATGATGAAATATATCATGAAGAAAAAGAATGTAGCCACTTTGGCCGAATTGATGCAAATGGCCAAAGATCTTGACGTAGAAATGATCGCGTGCACCATGTCGATGGATGTTTTGGGTATCAAGGAAGAAGAGCTGATTGATGGGCTTAAGTTTGCAGGTGTAGCCACCTATCTGGCGGAGGCCGATCAGGCAAATATTAACCTGTTTATTTAAGCTTGGAATGGTCTCCAATGGGTAACGATATACTCGTAAAAACATGAAGTCTGAAGGAGGGATATCGTGGAATTTCATTACACCGTGTCAACCGATAAAAACATGGAGGACGTTATCCAAGCAATCGAGTTGCAATTGCAGAAACATAACTTTGGTGTGCTTTGGCAGCTGGATCTGGCTCAAAAGTTACAAAGCAAGGGAATCCCGTTTGACAGGCAGTACCGCGTTCTGGAGGTATGCAATCCATTCGAGGCGGCACGTGTACTTGAAAAGAATGATCTTGTCGGATACTTCTTACCCTGCAAAATTGTCGTATTTGAGCAGAACGGCAAGACGCATATCGGCTTGCCGAAGCCAACGGTGTTGATTGGGCTGCTCTATGACGAGGAACTGCAGGCGATTGCCGAGGAGATCGAGAAGACGCTGATCCAGGTGTTGGAGTCTAGCAAATAAGAGGAAGATCCCAAGGGTGCTTGGGATCTTTTTTTAGTATATAAGTTATAACATTGGGACATCGAATACAGCCACAAGGAAAGGGTTTGGGGCCCCAGCCGACACCAGCGTTAGCTAAAGTCGGCTGGGTTTTCTTGTATACGAAAACCCCCAGTTCGACTGGGGGTTCAGGAAAGCTTATAGCTATGAGTAGCCATCCTTTGAGCCCGGTGATAAGATAAGAGCCGGTCTGCCAACCGCTCACACTTATCACAGGAGGACAAAGGATGGACAAGAGCAGTCTAGCACACACCAAATGGAACTGCAAATATCATATTATTAACAGGAGGAACGGTTGCGGAAGGAAAGATCGTGGTAAGAAAAGGTGTTTTAATTAGTCGATCGGTCAGCTTTATTCTAGGGTTCAGTTTGATCTTCGTCCTGCTTGGTGCATCAGCTAGTTATCTCGGTCAAGTACTTTCGGAGTACCGTGATTGGCTGGAGAAGGTAGGTGGTATATTCGTGGTTTTATTCGGTCTGCAGATGGCAGGTATGCTGCAGCTGGACATCTTTATGAAAGAAGTTCGCTGGTTGCCAAAGTCCGGTCAAAAAGGACTTGTTACTTCCTTTGTGCTTGGATTGGCTTTTGGTGCAGGGTGGACGCCCTGTGTCGGGTTAGCCCTTTCTTCGATTTTGTTTATGGCGGGTACGGCAGAAACGGCTGCAGATGGAATGTTTTACCTCCTGATATACTCTATGGGATAGCGATACCTTTTTTGGTCATTTCGATGCTTGTTACCTACACCATTGGAGCTGTTAAAAAGGTGAATCAACGGGTAATCGAACCGTTACAGGGAGGAAAATGACATGTTTGAACCAACCACGTCTCTGCCATTGGGGCCGGTTTCTATACCGTTAGAACTGCTTGGGTGGGTGCTCGGCTTTCTCATCGGTACGTTCTTGCTGCAAGAGTTCGAAAGGGGGAGGAATCAATCGCCGGTTCAGTCCTATCTAAATGCAGTCAATTCCTCCTTTCTGGTTGGAATTGTCATCTATAAATTCTGGCCGGTAGTAGAACAATATACGTTTTTTCTTGAAAACCCTTTTGCCCTGCTCATGTATAGCGGGGGGCGTACGGGCTTGAAGCAGCCATCGTGGGGATGATTTCCTGGATGCTCTATAAAGGGATTCGAGAGAATATGGTTTCCCGACGAAAACGTGGGGGTGGAATCTAGAAGAGTGGGCATCAGTCTCATCGGGTTAGGGCTGATTCTTCTGGTGCAGAGTCTATTGGGATCTCCCGGTGCTCTGATGGAGAAACTCCCTCTGCGAAAACAGGTCGGAATCATCAGTACACTCGTTGGCGTCGTGCTGTATTTGCCTCCAATAAGAAAAATGGAGAAGAAGAGGGGTTGACAAAGAAAAGGAACGGTCTATAATAATACCCATAAGGGTATATACCCCATACGGTATAAGGGGGTGGTAATATTGGAATGGATTCCTTATTTATTGCTTGCTGGTTTTGCGGTTTTCATGGCGAGCAGGCTGCTTCCGGTCAAAGGATTGCGAAACTTAAAGCCGGATGATTTGAAGGAGCTGTTGAAGAGACCGCAGGGACACTTGTTTATTGATGTTCGAGAGCCGTTTGAATACAAACGGGGTCATATTAAAGGGTTTCAAAATATCCCTTTGAGCCAGTTGAAAGTACGAATCAATGAACTGGATCCCCAAACACCGCTCGTTTTGACTTGCCAGAGCGGGATGAGAAGTCGCCAAGCTGCCAAGTTGTTGGCAAAACAAGGATTTACAAACATTAGCCATCTTCAGACCGGAATGTCCGGATGGAATGGCAGTGTCACCAAATGAGAATGAGAAAAAGGAGATTTGACCGAATACGATCAGCTCCTTTTTTATAATAATATAAATATACCCTACAGGGTATTTGGAGGGTTGGAACATGGCAAATCCAATTGTAAACATTCATCCTGTCGATGTGAAAGAACGGTTAAAAAGAGGGGAGAAACTCACGATTATAGATGTCCGTGAAGATGAGGAGGTAGCGACCGGGAAAATTCCGGGAGCGAAGCATATTCGTCTCAATGAGTTATCTCATCGCTATAAGGAGATTAATCCGGACGAAGAAACCATCATGGTTTGCCGCAGCGGCAATCGCAGCGGTATCGCCTGCGATTTTCTATACGCCATGGGGTATAGAAACGTCAAGAACATGATGGGTGGAATGATCGCTTGGGAGGGCGACGTGGAGAAGTCGATAGTGGATACCGGCTCCCACCTGCCTCAACCATGAGGAAGGAGAGGGAGTATGACGCTTTCATTGGTTATCACATTGTTTCTCATTGGGTTTATCGGCTCATTTATCTCCGGATTGGTGGGAATCGGGGGTTCCATTATTAAGTATCCGATGCTGCTGTATATCCCGCCAGCGTTGGGACTTGCCGCTTATTCAGCTCATGAGGTATCAGGCATCAGTGCTGTGCAGGTCTTCTTCGCAACGATCTCCGGGGTACTGGCTCTGCGAAAAGACAACGTAATCAACTACAAGCTGGTTGCCTACATGGGCGTCGCCATCATCATCGGGAGTTTCGCCGGAGGATACGGCGGGAAGTTTCTTGCCGCAGAGACGATCAACCTGGTTTATGGTGTTCTGGCAACCATTGCAGCGATGATGATGTTTGTTCCAAATAAAGGAATCGATGATATACCGTTGGACCAAGTTCGGTTTCATCGAATCATCGCTGTCATCGCGGCTCTGGTTGTTGGGGTTGCTTCGGGTATCGTCGGCGCAGCCGGAGCCTTTATCCTGGTACCCATCATGCTAATTGTTTTGAAAATCCCGACGCGCATGACGATTGCTTCTTCCCTGGCCATTACGTTTATATCCTCCATTGGATCAACAGTAGGGAAAGTGATGGCGGGAGATGTGCTGTTCTGGCCGTCGGTGATCATGGTCATTGCGAGTGTGTTGGCTGCCCCTCTGGGAGCCCGTTTCAGCAAGCGAATCAATACGAAAATCCTGCAAGCCATTCTGGCCGTGCTGATTCTAAGTACCGCCGTGAAAATTTGGCTCGACATCTTAACCTAAAGGAGGATCTCTTCATATGAATAACGTTTTGGTAGACAAATCCATTGACTGCAAAGGGCTGGCCTGCCCCATGCCGATTGTCCGCACCAAAAAGGCAATGGATGAGATGAAAAGCGGAGAGGTGTTGGAAGTTGTGGCTACGGATCCGGGTTCTGTTGCCGATGTCCGTAGCTGGGCAGAACGCACCGGAAACCAATTTCTGGGAACGATTGATGAAAACGGGGTGTTTAAACACTACATCCGCAAAGCCGACCCGTCAGAAATGAAGCCGGAACAAAAATACCCGCATGTGGTTTCAAACGAGGAATTGGAGCAAAAGCTAAACGAAAATCCGGTCATTCTGGATGTGCGTGAGCCGATGGAATACTCCTTTGGACATATACCAGGTGCGAAGTTGGTACCGTTTGGAAAGCTGGAGGAAACCATTGCAGAATTAGCGCCTTATCAAAATCAGGAGATTTACGTTGTGTGTCGTACTGGAAACCGCAGCGACGCGGCTTGCCAGATCCTGCAGCAAAAAGGCTTTACCAAAGTGAAAAACGTGGTTCCCGGCATGTCCGGATGGAGGGGACCCGTTCAAACACAATCATAAACAAGGAGTGAATCATCATGGCAGTAAAAGCAATCCATGCAAAAGAACTTCATGACAAGATCGAACAGGGAGTTGTCATCCTCGATGTGCGCAACCCTGAAGATTATCAGGAATGGAAAATCGAAGGAAAGAAACTGACATCTTTCAATATCCCTTACTTTGATTTTCTTGATGAGAACGAAGAAGTGTTTCAACATCTTCCCAAAGACGAAGAGATTGTGGTGATCTGTGCAAAAGGGGGAAGCGCACAGATGGTAGCCGAGATTCTGGATGGGAAAGGGTACCGTGTAAGTTACCTTGAGAAAGGGATGCAGGAATGGAGCCAGTTCTACCATCCAGTGACAGTCGTAACCGAGGAACCGTTCAAACTGATTCAAGTCAATCGCTTGGCAAAGGGATGCCTCTCTTACATGGTGATCTCCGAAGGGCAAGCACTTGTGGTTGACCCTAACCGTCACATTGAAGAATATTTGCAACTGGCGGAAAAGGAAAACGCAACGATTGCTCATGTGATTGATACTCACCTGCACGCCGACCATATCTCCGGGGGCCATGAGCTGGCAGAAAAAACAGGTGCGACCTACTACATTTCCTCCAGTGAAATGCACGGCTCGAATCTGCGTTACGAACCACTGGAAAAACATAAGAATCTTGAGTTTGGTGCGGTTCAGGTAAAAGTGATTGCCGTTCCGACACCCGGTCATACGCCCGGCAGCGTGTCGATTCTGGTTAATGATAAATACCTTCTCTCCGGCGATACCATCTTTGTTGGCGGACTTGGCAGACCTGACCTGGGCGGAAAGGCAAGAGAATGGGCGCAATCCCTGTACGACACGGTATTTAAAACGATTGCAAACCTGTCTGACGATGTACTGGTGTTGCCAACCCACTTTGCGGATATCAAGGAGATCAATGAAGGAGGCTACGTAGGCGCCCGTCTGGGAGATATTCGTAAGAGCAATGATATCATGCGGACGGAGGATCGCGAGCAATTTACGGAGATGGTGGCCGGCACAGCAGGTGCTCTTACACCACCAAACTATGAAGAGATCGTGGAAATCAACCGTGGGACAGTAGAAGTGTCTGCGGAAAAAGCAACGGAGCTGGAAATCGGTCCAAATCGCTGCGCGATCCACCACGCATAATCACAAACCATACAATTTCGTAACGAATGGGAGGAATATCAAGATGAAAGCGGATATTACAGTAGATGCAAAAGGTTTGGCCTGCCCGATGCCGATCGTTCGGGCAAAAAAAGCGATGGATGGGCTGCAATCCGGACAAATCATGGAATTGGAAACGACGGATAAAGGCGCATTAAATGACTTCCAAGCATGGGCACGACAAAATAACCATGAATTGATGAGTGTGGAAGAAAATAATGGAGTGTTCCGTTTCCTGGTAAAGAAAGGGTAACGTCTATCAAGTGGAGACTGGATACAATTCTCCGTTCAGCGCAAATGACACCCTGCCCGTTTCCTCGGAGACTACCAACACGAGTGCATCACACTGTTCAGACAGGCCGATCGCAGAACGATGCCGGGTCCCCAGTTTTTTCTCTCCGAAGATGTTACGGGAAAGGGGCAGAATGTTGCCGGCAGAGATAATGGTGTTTGCTCTTATTAAAACAGCACCGTCATGCAGCGGGCTGCCCGGATGAAAGATGGATTCCAGAAGAGAATGGGTCAAGGCAGCTCCGATGGGTATGCCAGGCTGGACGAGCGGTTCAACCGGGTCGTTGCGCTCGATAATCATCAGACCTCCGTGACGGCGTTCGGACAAATGCTGAATGCTAATGGCTATTTCCGCGTATTTGCTGGTGTACGGAGCGAGGTAACAGTGCAGGTAATACGATGCCGCCGCAGCCTGCATGCCCAAAAAATGATCCTTGATCTGCTCAAGCTTGTCCAGCAAACAGTCATTTTCGTTGTTGAGCACATTCAGGCATTGCTCGATGGCAGCGGAAATATGCTTCAATTCCACCCGCACTCGTTCCTTCATCGGAGAAAAATCACAGTTGGTATACGGCATAAGAGCACCTCAAGAAGGGAATGGTTACCACCTTATCTATTTGCAGAAATGGACCGAGCTATACCGGCCCACAGCTGTCACAAACCCTCCATGATCGATGTGACCGCAATCACAGAGAAAGGGAAACGGACGCTTTATACTTGGCGGTGTAAGAAACGATTGATATGCCAAGATGGAGGGTTTCTCATGCTGAGTCAACAAACCATTGCTGTCATAAAATCGACGGTTCCCGTCCTGCAATCCCACGGCAAAGCCATTACGACCCGTTTTTATGAAAGGATGTTCGCCAACCATCCTGAGCTTCTGCACATTTTTAATCACGCCAATCAGAAGCAGGGTCGGCAGCAAACGGCGCTCGCCAATGCGGTGTACGCGGCAGCGGCCCATATCGACAATCTCGAAGCGATCTTACCCGCTGTAAAGCTGATCGGACACAAGCACCGCAGCCTCGGGATCAAGCCGGAGCACTATCCGATCGTGGGCCAAAATCTGCTGGCGGCGATCAAAGACGTCCTCGGGGAAGCTGCCACCGATGACATCATCAACGCGTGGGCCGAAGCCTACCAGGTAATTGCCGATGTGTTCATCAGCGTCGAGGAGCAGATGTATCGTGACGCGGAGGAATTGCCGGGAGGCTGGAGAGACTTCCGCAATTTTGTTGTGGTACAAAAAGTAAAGGAAAGCGATGTTATCACCTCGTTTTATTTGAAACCGCAGGATGGTCAGGCCCTTTCTCCATTTCAGCCCGGCCAGTACATTAGCGTGAAGCTGCAGATCCCCGGCGAAACGTATACGCATATCCGCCAGTACAGTTTGTCGGACAGCCCGGGAAAAGACTACTACCGGATCAGCGTGAAGCGAGAGGACGCACGGGATAACAAACCGGCTGGAGTGGTCTCCCATTACCTCCACGACCACGTAAACGAAGGGGATGTCCTGCCAGTAAGTGCTCCTGCCGGCGATTTTGTTCTGGATATGACAAAGGAGACTCCGGTGGTACTGCTCAGCGGCGGTGTCGGTTTGACCCCGATGATCAGCATGTTGAATGCGATGGTGGAAAAGCAGCCTGGCCGTCCGGTGACGTTCATACATGCCGCGTTGAACAGCAAGACCCATGCGATGAAAGAGCATGTGAAATCGCTCGCCGCAACATACGATCAGGTGAAGTCGTACGTGCTGTATTCCGAGCCGACAGATGAAGACAAGGCCAACCGACAGTATGACAAGGAAGGGTATATCGACCTGACCTGGCTGCAATCCGTAGCCGACAAACAGGCGGACTTTTACTTTTGCGGGCCGGTTCCTTTCATGAAGTCGGTTCATCGGGCTTTGAAAGAGTGGGGAGTACCCCAAGAGCGGATTCACTACGAATTCTTTGGCCCCTTGGCCAGTCTTGAAGAGTAACATCATGCAGGTCATTAAATCCTCCTCTGAATGGGAGGATTTTTTCTGTTTTTCGCAAATGGATAGGCTGAGGAGTGATAACGTGACAACGTCAAAACAACGGATGTGGGCCGACATCTCCCTGTTTTTGATTGCGGTGGCCTGGGGATATACGTTTGTGCTCACGAAAGACCTGCTTGAGGAGACAACGCCGTTTTACTTTACCGGAACGCGATTTCTCCTGGCTGCCTTGATTCTTTGTCTGATTGCGTGGAAACAGGTCAGAACGACGTCGCGTGAAGGATGGGTATGGGGTTGGGTATGCGGGGTGGTGTTATGTGCTGCATTTACCCTTCAGATTATTGGCATTAAGCTGACGACACCCGGAAAAGCGGGCGTCATTACGGGAACCAATGTCATTTTGGTACCGATTTTTTACTATCTTTGGCGAAGGGTATCGGTGCAAAAAGGGGCAATCCTCGGCAGCGTGCTGGCGTTTATCGGACTCGTCTGCCTGTCCGGAGACGGAGAGTGGGCCAGCCTCTCCATAGGAGACGGACTGGTGTTTCTTTGCGCAGTCTTTTTTGCTTTGCATATCCTGCTGGTTGATTTTGTCTACACCCGTCAGCCCGAAGTGGACTCGCTTTCCTTTGTGATGATTCAATTACTGGCGGTAGGGATCATCGATTTGTTCATTGCGGTTTGGGTCGAACCTGTACCCGGCCTTCTCTCCGGATACGGATGGTTTGCTTTCCTGTTTGACTGCCTGATCGGAACCATGCTCGCATACATTGTGCAGATCAAGGCCCAGCAATATCTGCCTCCCGCTCGCGTCAGCCTGCTGCTTTCCTTCGAAGCGGTCTTTGCCTTTTTGTTTTCCTGGCTGCTCTGGGGGGAACCGATAACGGCAGTGATCGCGATGGGAATCGGTTTGATGCTCCTCGGCATCTTTGTCACGGAATGGTCGGCCCTGGTGCGCCAGACGGCAGGCGGCAAATAGGGTGGCTCATAGTTTCAAAGCGGGACGTGCATACTTTTCCTATCTGAGATTTTGTGGTGAAATAGAAAAGTTGGACAAATGATGCAAGAGGAGAAAGCATATGTTTTCAAAAGGACAGCAGAGAAACTTCATAAAAAAAGAGATGCTGGCGGGGTTGACGACCTTTTTTACGATGGCTTACATCATGGTCGTCAATCCGCTGATTCTCGCTGATGCAGGTGTGCCCTTCGAACAGGGGTTTACCGCGACCATCATTGCCACAATCGTCGGTACCCTGATGATGGGATTGTGGGCAAACTACCCGATTGCCATTGCTCCGGCAATGGGATTAAACGCGTATTTCGCCTATTCGGTTGTAAAGGTAGGGGGAGGGCTGACGTATACAACCGCCTTCTCAGCTGTATTTGTGGCGGGTCTCCTGTTCGTCCTGCTGTCGTTGACACCGCTTCGTTCCAGGCTGATTGAAGTGATTCCGGACAACCTGAAGCATGCCATTACGGCGGGGATCGGTCTGTTTATCGCCTTTATCGGCCTGCGTCTGACCGGCCTGGTAACCGACCATCCGACGAACCTGGTTACACTGGGCGATTTGCACTCTCCCGTCGTTGTGCTTGCTTTGATCGGGTTGGCGGCGACGCTGATTTTTTGGTCGCTAAACATCAACGGCGCCTTGTTTTTGGGAATGGTGGTGACCGGTGTGATTGCGTACGCAGCCGGTCAGCTTTCGTTTGAGAAAGGGTTTGTGTCTACACCCTCGCTGCCGGAAGGATTGCTTGTCGCCAACCCTGTCGGCGCATTTTCCGACGTCGTTCAATACGGATTGTATGCCGTCGTGTTCTCTTTCCTTCTGGTCACCTTGTTTGACACGACGGGAACGGTTTTGGGGGTGAGCAAACAGGCCGGACTATTGGTGGACAACAAGCTGCCGCGGGCGGAGCGGGCGCTGTTCGCTGATTCGCTTGCTACCCTGGTTGGCTCCATGTTCGGAACCAGTCCTACATCGGCGTACATTGAGTCCGCCTCCGGGGTGGCCGCGGGTGGACGGACAGGCTTGACCGCTGTGGTGGTAGCCGTGATGTTCGGGATTTCTGCGTTTTTCAGCCCGCTGGTAAGCGCTATTTCCGGCATTTCCGCCATTACGGCTCCTGCCCTGATCGTTGTCGGTTCCCTTATGCTTGGTAGTGTCCGCCATATTGATTGGGATGAGATGGACGAATCCTTCCCCGCTTTTCTGGTCATTGTCAGCATGCCGCTGACATCCAGTATCGCCACCGGTATTGCCCTTGGTTTTATTTCTTACCCGCTCATGAAGGTGCTAAAGGGGAAGTGGAGAGAGGTACACTGGCTGGTTTACGTGTTTGCCCTGCTGTTTGCCTATCAGCTTGCCTTTTTGCCGCATTGAGTAAGGCTGAAAAAGACTCCCTGTTGCGTGTCCATTTCGGCACCCAGGTTGATCCTGCCTGTTTTGGGTGGCATTTCCCTTGCGATTGGATGGGTTCTCTGGTATTCTTAATGGTGCCGTGCTAGACGGGGAGGTTGCGGTGCCCTGTAACCTGCAATCCGCAATAGCAGGGTTGAATTCCTATCAGAGGTCTTTTCATGTAAGGCTGCCTTATGGCGGCGGTGTTGAGGATTGGGTCCTGTGCAACGCGAACCCGCGAACCTGGTCAGGTCCGGAAGGAAGCAGCCATAAGTGGATTCTCGCGTGTGCCGCAGGGCAGCCTGGTCTGAGTCGCGGCCATGAGTAACGCTTGGATGAAATGTATCGAAGATAGGTGCACGGTGCTTATATGAACAAACGATGCGGCACGCCGATGAAACGGCGTGCCGTTTTTTGTTGCTTTATGGCGGAATCTAGCGAAACATTTTCTCCCAAAAACAGCGTAAGAAAGCAGGTTTTTCCTTATTTTTTGCAGAATTTTTAAGGGAACGGTGAGCACGGGAAAAAACGTCGAGGGTAAGGGGGGGCAACTGTGGGCGCATCTTTTTCCTTACATCTCCTGGGTTCGTCCAGGAGAATGCAACAGTTTATGCAACAACTACCTAATGCCGTTTTCTTAGTGAATCAGGAAGGGCGTATTGTGGAAGCAAACGATCGTTTGCTGCATGTCACCGGCTACCAGCACGAGGAACTGGTCAGCAAGCCCTTTTCCGTCGTTCTGCCGTACCGCGGTTCGATGGAGCAGTTGTACAGGGAGCTGTTGAAAAAAGAAGCGGAAACGGAGCAGCCTGTGGAAGTCGAATGGCGGGACAAGCAGGGCAAAAGCGGAAAAACGCCGGCCATGATTATGGTACAGCAGGCCGATCAACCGCTTTACATGGTTCACTTGTTCCAACTGACAAAAGAGATCGATTACACACTGTCCCAGCGTTTTTTGCAAAAACTGACCAACGAAACCAGCCTGGGCGTCGTCATTCTCAACGAACAGGCTAAGATCGTCGAAATCAGCCACATGGCCTGCAAGCTCTTGGGAATTGAGCGGCCGCAGGTGATGAACCGGCACATTGATCAGGTGTTTGCCGGAATCCCCGAGGAACACCGCTTGATCAAGCGTGAACTGTTGGAGGGCGTAAAGCTACATAATGTCGCTACCACGTGGACCAACAACAAACAGCGTTACGAGCTGATCGTCGATGCCAATACGCTTCAGGATGAAGCCGGCAAGATTGTTGGCGCCTATGTTTTGTTTAAGGACATCACCAATCTCCGCTCGTTTGAGCAAAAGATTGAACGCAATGAGCGGCTGGCCATGATCGGCCAGATTGCTGCCGGAACCGCCCATGAGATCCGCAATCCGCTCACCTCGATCAAAGGATTCCTGCAGATGTTTCTGCAATCGTTTTCCGATAACGGGATGATGCGGGAAAGAAGCTACACGGAAATCATGCTGACGGAGATCAACCGGATCAACTCGCTGGTCAGCGAATTTTTGCTCTTGAGCAAGCCGAGGGATGTGCAGTACTCGTTGGTCGATCTGAACATCATCTTTGAAGAGATTATGCCGATTGTCGAGTCGCAGGCTCTGCTGCACGGGATCGAGGTGAAGTTCGCCTCGCGCAGCAAACTGCCGATGGTCGTCGGAGACAATGAGTTGTTGAAGCAGGTTTTTATCAATATTTGCAAAAACGGCATTGAAGCAATGGGAGGTGCGGGCACTCTGCACATCTCCCACCACATCGCCCCGGAAGGCGACAAGGTGAGCATCGATATCCGCGACACCGGACCGGGCATACCCGTTTACATCATCGACAAGATCTTTGACCCGTTTTTTACAACCAAGGAAGAGGGGACCGGACTCGGCCTCTCCGTTTGCCAAAAAATCATTCACGACATCGGCGGACAGATACGCGTTTCGTCAAAAGGATATGGAACCACGTTCCACATCCTGCTGCCCTATCTGTAACAACAGTTTGAGACAAGCGTCCCCGGCATGCACGCGGGGACGTTTTCTTTGTACGTACAAAAGCGGATAGTGTATAATAAATAAGATATGAAACAGGACTGTACCAGATTGGGAGTGTCGATGGCCATGGCTTATACCGCGCTGTATCGCGTATATAGACCGCAAACCTTTCACGACGTTGTCGGACAAGCGCATGTGACGACCACACTGCGCAATGCGCTGCGTGAAGGTCGGCTTTCTCATGCCTATTTGTTTAACGGTCCGAGGGGAACGGGAAAAACCAGTGCGGCCAAAATTATGGCCAAGGCGGTCAACTGCGAACAGCCGCACGACGGCGAGCCGTGCAACCAGTGCGCCACCTGCCGGGCGATTACGGACGGTTCCGTGACCGACGTCCTGGAAATTGACGCCGCTTCCAACCGCGGGGTGGAAGAGATACGCGACATCCGAGACAAGGTGAAGTTTGCTCCAAGCGATGTCAAGTACAAGGTGTACATTATCGACGAAGTGCATATGCTGACGACGGAGGCGTTTAATGCTCTCCTGAAAACGCTTGAAGAGCCGCCTTCCCATGTCATTTTTATTCTCGCAACGACGGAGCCGCACAAATTGCCGGCGACGATTATCTCACGCTGCCAGCGCTTTGATTTTCACCGGATTGCGCTGAAGGAGATGGTCAGCCGCCTTCAGTACATCTGCCAGACGCAGGGAGTGCAGGCAGAGGAGCAGGCGCTGCAGCTTGTTGCGAAGATGGCGGAAGGCGGGATGCGCGACGCGCTCAGCTTGCTTGACCAGGCGATCAGCTACAGCGCAGACGTTGTGAAAGCGAGTGACATCATTCAAATTACCGGCACTGTTTCCCAGGCGTACTTCTCCGTTCTGGCCCGACAGATTGCGGAACAGGACGTCGCCAAGGTGATGGAGCAGTTTGATCAGGTGATGGTGCAGGGGAAAGACCCGGAGCAGTTTTTGCAGGATTTTCTTTACTACTATCGGGATATGCTGTTGTTAAAAACGGCTCCGCAGCTGGAAGAGATCGTGGAGCGAAAGATGCTGGACGATCAATTTGCGCAGGTGGCAGAGTTGTATACCATTCCCGCCCTGTACAGCGTGATCGAGACCATAAGCCAGGCCCTGACGCAATTAAAGTGGTCCACGTATTCCCGGGTTTTGGTGGAGCTGACACTGGTAAAACTGTGCCAGCCGACCCGGCAAACCTCACCAACGGTTGAGCCGTCAGGAGAAGAGCTGGCAGCCCTGACGAACCGCATCCGGCAGCTGGAGGAAAAGCTGAACCAGATCCTGCAGGGTCAGACCACGCTGCCGACCGCAGCGAAAAGCGAAGAGCCGCGGAGCCGGGAACCGAGACGGATCGCCTCTGCCGCATCAGGAGGTAGCTCCCGCACGCCAATGAACAAAGTACGGGAAGCGGCCAGGTCGATCGACGAGAACTTGACTCGTCAGCTTCGGGGTCAGTGGAGCCAGATATTGACGGAAGTAAAAAAGGTAAAGATTCAGTATCAGGCATGGCTGGTTAACGGTCAGCCGGCAGCGGCCAGCCGCGATGCGGTCATTGTCACTTTTTCCAGCCCCATTCACTGTGAAAAAACCATGGAGCCTGAGCTTAAAGGAATTGTCGAGCGGGTGATGCAGGGCGTGCTGGGAAGACCCATGCAGCTTCTTTCCGTCATGGAGGAAGAGTGGCAGAGTGTCCAGCAGCAGGCCGGCACGGCGGATGGGTCGGATCAGGCGGAAGAGCAGGACCCGTTCGTCGCTGAGGCGATCAAGCTAGTCGGCGAAGCACTGGTGGAAGTAAAGGAATAGACACAGGAAAACGACAAGGAGGAAATCCACATGAAAAACATGCAACAAATGATGCGCCAGGTGAAAAAGATGCAGGAAGAAATGCAGAAAGCCCAGGAAGGCCTGAAAGAGAAGATCGTCGAGGGTTCTGCGGGCGGCGGCGCCGTGGTGGTAAAGGCAAACGGTCACAAACAGATCGTGGACATCGCCATCAAGGCGGAAGTAGTCGATCCGGACGATGTGGAGATGCTGCAGGATCTTGTGCTGACGGCCGTAAACGACGCGCTGCGAAATGCGGATGACATGATCGGAAAAGAGATGGGCCGCTTCACCGGAGGAATGAACATCCCGGGATTGTTTTAGAGCCTGAACAGGCAGCACCTGAAGGAGTATAAGAGACATGTTCTATCCCGAACCGATATCGAAACTGATTGAAGGGTTTATGAAGTTGCCAGGCATCGGTCCGAAAACGGCAGGACGCCTGGCGTTTTTCGTGCTAAGCATGAAGGAAGACGACGTCCTCGATTTGGCCAAGGCGCTGGTCAACGCCAAACGCCAGCTGCACTACTGCTCTGTATGCAACAACATCACGGACGTCGATCCGTGCCACATCTGCAGCGACAAACGGCGGGACGGCTCCGTCATCTGTGTGGTACAGGAGCCGAAGGACGTGGTGGCGATGGAAAAGACACGAGAGTACGAAGGGTACTATCACGTGCTCCACGGCGCCATTTCTCCCATGGACGGCATCGGGCCGGAAGACATCCGCATACCTGATCTGCTCAAACGGTTGAGCGACGAGCAAGTGAAAGAGGTGATCCTGGCCACCAACCCGAACATCGAGGGGGAAGCGACGGCCATGTACATCTCCCGTTTGATCAAGCCGTTTGGCATAAAGGTGACGCGAATTGCCCACGGCTTGCCGGTCGGCGGTGACCTGGAGTATGCGGACGAGGTAACGTTGACCAAGGCCCTGGAAGGCCGCAGAGAATTGTAAAAGGTGTGAAAAGACAGGTGTGTCCTGTCTTTTTTTGCGACTTTTTTGGTTGGACGAGACATAGAGTGGAAGTAGGAGCGTGAGGAAATGCAAACTGGACCGGGGCTTCAGCTGTGGGGAAGAACGGAGAGGCGCAAGTCAAGGCCGTGGGCAGTTGTGTTGTTCGTCAGCTATTTCGCCATGATGTTGTCAGAATTGTCGATGATCCGTTTTTTCCAGGGAAGTGACGGGCGCTGGGTGGCATCAACTGCAGATGATCCGGGGCAGTGGTGGTCGCTCATTGTATTGACTGTGACGCTGGTCTGTTTCGTCTGTGCCGTTGGTTTTGCCGTCACCCTCTTCCGTGATTGGCGGAGCGGGCTTCAAGTGCCATGGGTACGGGGAGTGACCGGGACGGATCTCGTTTACGTGTTTGCCTGGCTGCAGGCCTTGAACACATGCATGCTGCTCTTGTACGGGCTGTATTTGCCGCACTCCATCTTTACAAAAGGTTCGGCAGGCAGCTTCCTGGAGTCGGCCTATCTGCAGATGTTCATGCTTGTTGTCATACCGGTCTGGTTTCGCGGACGCCTGGAAGCCATTGGTTGGCGTGCGCCGGTTCAGATGAAGCGGATGTTGCTTGCACTGCTTCTGTTCTTTTTGGCCATTGTGTTTGCCCTGGACGCCATTGTAACCGGCCCGATCGCCGATTGGCTGAACCTGTCGCTGGAGTCGGAAAGAGAGCAGCAAATCCAGGACGAAATCGTAGAGGCAAAAGAAGCCGATTCTTCAAGTATTCTCGTATCGATTCTGGTGATCGGGATTCTCGTTCCCATTGCCGAAGAATTACTCTTCCGCGGCGTGGTGCAGACGTTTCTTGAGCGGCGTTGGGGAGCATTTTGGGGAATACTCGTCAGCAGCTTGTGGTTTGCGTTGATGCACATCGATCTCGCATTGTTTGCACCACTCTTTGTCATTGGATTGGGGCTTGGCTATCTCCGTCATCGTTATCAATCCCTGTGGGGAGCCGTATTGCTTCATGCGATGAACAATATCGCAGGGGTCCTGTATTACTTTTACTAAAGGAAGGAGGATGGAGAAGTGAAGTGGTTGAGAAGACAAAAACGGCAGCAGATCGCCTGGTGGAATCGCCATTCCCTGGAAGAGGCGGTGGATCAGGCGAAAATGGACTGGCAGAATGCCCGGCACCTCGCAGACATGAGCGAGAAGGACTCGGAAGTGGAGGATGCCATCTACTATTTGCAGCTGACGGAAAAGCGCTACATGTATCTGTTGAACCAAGCGAAACAGGAACAAGTGAGAAAACAGGCGTAGGGGGGATTGAGATGGCAACGGAATGGATGATTGCGTTGGTTGTCATCGGCTTTTTGGCGGTGGTAGCGGCCAGCAAATCAGTGACAAAGCCGATTCGCTGGATCGGATTTCTGGCTCTGCAGCTTGTCATTGGCGGTGTCATGCTGTTTTTCGTCAACCTGGTGGGGGAACTGGCACACTTTCACATCCCGATCAATCCGGTTACGGCCCTTCTGGCAGGTCTGCTGCGGCTGCCTGGAGTTGCAGCGTTGCTGGTCATCAAGCTAGGGGTGATGTAACGGTTACCCGTCCGTAAGCAGGAAAGCGACGCTCGCCGATTCGTACTTGACTCGGCACTGTTTGGGCTGCCGAATGGAGAGCAGCAGTATGAGCAGACGGGGAAAAGCGAACACGATCGCTCCGCACACGAGTGTCACTCCGAAAGAGAGCGGCAGCCAGACAAACAGGGCAGCGCTTAGAAGCAAACTGCCAAGAATGACCGTCCATTCGGCACCGCGGTAAAGGGCTAGCGGCTGCGGCAGTCTGAAGCCTGCCCCCCACCATGCGGAGAACAGCATGTCCGGCGTGGTGCCGGGAGAAATGGATCGGATATGGGTGTACAAGCGAAACAAGAGGAAATGCGCAACCGGAACTCCCGCCAGGATGTAGGAGGAAACGAGCAGTTGCTCAAGGGCGACAGGCAACCACAGGGAGACGCCCAACAGTGACGCGCCGAGGAGCAGCAGTTGAAAAAGGAGCCCCGGGAAGCGCCAGCGAAAGCGGAGCAGCAGCTTGTAACTGTAAATGGTCTGTTCTTTCATAAACGACTCCTTCTGCGTGAAGCTAGGTATGATGTACCTGAAGCGGGGCGAGGCACCATTCGGGATCGCTGTCAATTGACAGTGGGACAGGCTCCCTTTATAATGAATTATTGAGAATGATTATCAAATTTAATACCCTTCCTATTTCTTCTATTATCGCACAGGCCAAGCGATTTTGAGAAGGCAATTAGGACGTCAGACAGGTCGGTGGCCAGCAGCCATCGACTTTTAGGTTGTGGGGACCTGCTCGGCACAGCGCTGGCTTTTGCCGGGTGGGTATGGCAGAGGAGCGAAAACGCAATGAACATTTTGGTTACAGGGGGAGCAGGCTTCATCGGTTATCATCTTTGCTCATCCCTTTTGAAAAAAGGACATGCACTCACGGTGGTTGACAGCTTCCATCCCTATTACGAGCCGGCTCTGAAGCAAGCAAGGGTGGAAGCGCTGCAGCAGAGCGGGACCTTCTCCTTTTTCCGGCAGGATATCCTCGACGAAGAGAACATGCATGCCCTGTTTGAGCGGGAGCAGCCGGAAGCGGTCATCCATCTTGCGGCGGTTCCCGGTGTCCGCGGGTCTCTTCACGAACCGATCACCTACGTGGACATCGACGTCAAAGGCACGGTGCACATGTTGGAGCTGTCAAAGCAGTACGGTGTGAAGCGCTTTTTGTTTGCGTCTTCTTCCTCCGTATACGGAGAGAGGAGCATCAACCAGCCGCTGCAGGAGGACTCGGTCAATCTGAGCGTGGCCTCTCCCTACGCAGCCAGCAAGCTGGCTGCTGAGGTGTTCTGTCGCACCTATACCCAGCTGTACGACATCTCCATCACATCCCTTCGTTTTTTTACCGTGTACGGGCCGCACCAGCGTCCTGACATGGCGATTTCCCGTTTTCTCAAGCGGCTGCTCGATAATCAGCCGTTACCGCTCTACAACACCAGCTCGGTGCGAGACTATACCTACGTGGACGACATCGTCAACGGAATCGAAGCCGCCTTGCGAAGGATGGGCGGCTACCAGGTGTACAACCTCGGGAGCGGCAAGCCTGTGGGTCTGATGGAACTGGTTCACACATTGGAATCGGTCACGGGAATAAAAGCGAACCTGATCGTGGAAGGAGCACAGCCGGGCGATGTGAGCGGGACGTGGGCAGATATTACAGCGGCGCGGGAGGAGCTGGGTTGGACACCGCAAGTGACGCTGGAAGAAGGACTGCATCGATATTATCAATGGTGGCAATCACGGTGAAAAGGAAGATCGTCACCGCTGTCGGATGGCTTTTGCTGCTGGGATCCCTTTATCTCGTACTGACACAGCTGCAGATGCGGGACCTGTTGATTTCGATCAGGCAGTTTGTGGGCAGTCCTCACCTGATTCTGTTGATGACGGCAGGATACGGAGCCGCTTTTTGGCTTCGCAGCATGGCCTGGTCCTTCCAGATGGGCAGCCGAGTATCGGTATCGCAATTGTGGTATTACCATCATATCGGGCTTTTGCTCAACCATTTGCTTCCGGTAAAAGGGGGAGAACTGGCGCGAGCTGCTCTGCTCCGGACGAATCATCCATTTTCCTGGGGAGCTGCGCTGCTGTCGGTCGGCGCCAGCAGGCTGCTCGATATCGCAGGCTTGCTGGCGATCTCTGCGGCGGCCTTGCTGTTCGTTGCACCGGGGCAGGTTCAAGATTGGTATGGTGAGAGTCTCGGTACAGCATCCGCGCTTGTGTTTGGATTGGGTGTCGCGGTGCTGGCAGGGTATCGGTGGATCACGGTTCGCCGTTCTTCGCTTCTGGATCGGTATCTTGGCGTGTTTGTTGAACGGCCCAAATGGTTTGCCGCCTTTTGCCTGACGGTGGCCGGTTGGTCGCTGGAAGCGGTCGTCGTCTGGTCCGCGGTGATCGCTCTTAAGGGAGAGTTGAGCGTACCGCAGGCGCTGTTGGTGCACGTCCTGACCATCATCGGGCAAACCTTTCACGTCACACCGGGTGGGATCGGTACCTATGAAGCAGTCATGTCCGCACTCCTTCACGAGGCAGCGGGTCATCCGATGTCGTTTGCCCTGCAAGTGGCCATTGTCAGCCACGGCTATAAATTTTTCTACTCATTTGTCGTCGGCGGTTTCGCTGCCTGGCGCTTGTCGCTTTCCCCGCTCGCCTTTTTCCGCCGGGCGGTCGAGGAGAGCAAGAATGCGGAGGGATCATCTTGAAAAAAGCATCCAAATTGGAAAAGGTCGCGGCACGTTGCTGGAATGTTTTAAATGAAGGGAAGCCGTTTACACCTGTCTTCGTGACAGGGATCTTCCTGCTTTATCACCTCGGGCAGTGGGCAGAGGCAGGGTTCTGGGCAGATGCGTTGATCGCTCTGGCCTGGACGCTCCCCCTTCTGGCCGTCTATTTCCTCTACGATTTTCCATTGCACCTGCGCACCTTCTTGTGGATACCGTTTCTCGCCGCCTACTGGCTGTTTTCTTCCCAGGGGGTACTGTCGCTGCTGTTGCTGGCAGTGGGTGTCTACTTTTTCTTCACGGTGATTTTTTGGGGGACAATATACTATCATCTGCGGATCGGCACCACTCTGTGGAACTTCACCCGCTTTTGGAAGCTGGTCCTGAAAAACAGCGACTCGACCAGCGGCAACGCGCAGGAGCAAATCCCCAAAGTGATGACGCTATTGTTGGTGATGGAGTCGGCCTACCGTTTACAGGCGGCAGCGGGACATGTCGTTCCCAACGGGGAGGCTCTGCTGTTCGCTGCCAGTGTGGCGGTTTTCAGCTATCTGCTGCACCGCTGGCTGTTCAACTGGAAGCCGGTTGAGATTGGCACCTATACGCACAACGTCAAAACAGGCAAGCCGTTGGCGAAGAAAGTGTATATGATAGTAATTGACGGATGCAACAAAGAGCGGCTGGCGCTTGCTCATACGCCGTTTCTCGACTGGCTCAAGGCGACCGGTACGGAGTTTTCCAACATGGAGACCGTCTACCCGGCGCGCACCGTCGTCTGCTTCTCTTCGATGTTTACGGGTACGTATCCACGTGAGCACGGCATTACCAGCAACATGGTGTACAAGCTGGGGGTAAAAACGGAGAGCCTCTTTGACAGCCTGCGAAAAGTAGGGAAAAAAGGCGTCATGCTCGCTTGCGCTCATCTGGTCGATGCGTTCGGCAAAGATGTGGAGACGTTTACCGCCGTGATGAAAAACGACATCGCCGATCAGACGATCATGCGGCGAGCCCGGCAAATTGTCGAGGAAAGTGACCCGGATGTCCTGATCGTACAGCTGATCGGGACGGATCAAACCGGTCACAGCCGGGGGGTCTTTTACGATGAGTACTTGCAAAAAATCAGCGAGGCGGACGAACTGATCGCTTCGTTCTACCAGTGGCTGAAAGAACGCGGCAAGCTGGAGGAGGCTGCTTTTATCGTCTGCGCTGACCACGGCCAGTCGGACGGCATCGGCGGACACGGACACCTGGATGAGGGAGAGCGCTTCGTTCCGTTTATCATGCATGGCCCCATGGTGAAGCAGGGCTGTGTAAGGGAAGAGTGGAGCAGCCTCGTTTCCGTTGCTCCCACCATCGCTTATCTGATGGGAGCGCCGTATCCAGATAAATCGCGCGGACCTGTACTGGTAGACGCGCTGAAAACAAAAGGAAAGGAAACAGGAGAGAGTACCCATGATTCAAACGCTCTATATCGTAATACCGGCACGAAATGAAGAAGGCGCGATTGCGGAGGTAATCCGCAAGGTTCCGCGCCGCTTCCGTGACGATGTGGAGGTAAAGGTGCTAGTGGTCAATGACGGTTCCACCGACCGAACCGTCGAAGTGTCCCTTCAGGCGGGGGCTGATGAAATCTACACCATGCCGGTCAGTACCGGTCTGGGGGCTGCTGTTCGCGCGGGTCTGCGGGAAGCCTATCGGCGCGGTGCCCATTACGCGGTGATGATTGACGCTGACAACGAATATCCGGCTGAACAAATCCCGGAATTAGTGGAACCGCTGCTCGCCGGAAAAGCCGATTACGTGATAGGTTCCCGATTTTTGGGAACGATAAAAGGGATGAAATGGCATCGCCGTATGGGCAATTATCTGTTCACCGCCGTGCAGTGCATGCTGCTGCGCCGATTTATCTATGACGGCCAGTCGGGAATGCGGGCGTTTAACCGGGCTGCTCTCGCTGATCTGGAGATTATCCACGACTACAATTACGCGCAGGTCATGACACTGAATCTGGTGCGAAAAGGGTACCGTATGATGGAGATACCCATCCGCTATCAGGTGCGCACGACCGGTGACTCCTTTATACGCTTTGCTCCATACGTAACCAAAGTGATCCCGGCCATTTGGCGTGAAATGCGGCGGCCCGTTTCTCCAAAATCGATGGCGTAAGGAAAAAGGAGGCCGAGTGGCTCGTGTCCACCCGCAATTTGACACTGCTCTCCCTTTGTCCCCCCGCTCGATGCCAGGATGAGCTGGTTGGTCTCGGATTTTCATTGGCGGGTCATCCTTCTCCACAGGATGTGCCAGGAGCAGTGGTAACCGCCCCGGAAGACGTGAAGCGGCTGGTTGCCCTGCAGCCGAAGCCCTCTGCCGAACCCGGGCTGATGCTTGTCTACGGGCAACATGTGCCGTACGGACTGGCAGAGAAAATGAAAGCCGTTTGGCAGGCTCCGCAGTGGGAAGTGGTTCGCCTCTTTTTGCTGGCAGGAGGAGAACGGGCCCTGATCGGCGGAGATCCTGACAGTACGTGGATTCCGCGCTTGCGGCGCCAGTTGGCGGAACGGGAGGTGATCTCCTTGATCTGCCGGATGGGGGAAGTAGATGAGACAGTGAGACAACTGCCACTCTATCTCGCATGGAAGGAGCGTTTTTACCTTCAGCTTGGACGGCGCTGTGACGATACAGGCGTCCGACTTGAGGTCGTGTCCTGTGCTCTCGGGATGGACAAGCGGATTGGGCAGGGCTGGTTAACAGCAGAGCGGGGAGAAGAGTCTCCGATAGCTGAATGGCTGGCGGAGGAATGTTCCACCCTTGTCGAAAAGGCGAATGTGTGTCGCATCGCCTTGTGGGGCTCTGAACACTTCTGGCGGCAAGTCACCCAGGATTGGACAAGCGGAAAGGAAGTGCGGCTGTACGATCCTGCCGGTAAGGGAAAACCGAACAAGCCTCATTCCCGATGGCAGGTTTTCGGCAGCTGGGAGGAAACGTTGGAAGGAGCCGATTTGCTGGTCATCGGCGAAACGGATGAGCGCCTGAAGGAAATAGCTTTGCCAGAGATCGTGAATCGCATGCACCAGCCGTTCGTCATCGACGCCTGCGCCTGTTTTCCGCTACAGGAAGCGGAAGCCTTTTCCTTGAGTTACCGAACGCTTGGCCAAAACACGAACGTTTGGGAATGGAACGGATTATGATAGGGTATAATGGGTGGTAGAATAAGGAAAAGGGCAGGCGTTTTCATGATGGAAAGGATTGCTCAGCGTTGTATCGTGTGTGAACAGGAAAAGACAGAAGGAATTGCCATATTCGAGCAGTTTATCTGTCAGCGCTGTGAGCAGGAAATGGTGAACACCGACGTTCGGGATGAAAAGTATCCGTTTTTTATTCACCAAATGAGACAAATTTTGTTGAAGAAAGATGCATAAAGGAAAGCGGGAAGGGGCATCGGCGCTTGTAGCCGGTGCCCCTCAACCTTTGTTACAATGTTCGTAGAATGACGGAAGGACGTGAGCTTGCGTGCTGGATAAAACGGCTGACTTTTGGGAGAGGCAGCGAAAAGCGCCGCTGTACGAGACACTGGAGCGACACGCCAGACGACGACCCCACCCCTTTCATGTACCGGGACACAAGATGGGCTCAAGCTTTGACAGGGCGGGGAAAGAGCGGTTTGAGTCCGTTTTTCCGCTCGACATGACAGAGATTTCCGGCATGGACGACCTTCATCAGCCGGAGGGAGTGATAGCGGAAGCGCAAGCGCTTGCGGCAGAAGCATTCGGCGCGGAAGAAACCCGCTTTCTCATCGGCGGCAGCACGGTAGGCAATATTGCGTTGATTATGGCCGTATGCCGGCCGGGAGACAAGATTATCGTCCAGCGAAATTGCCATAAATCCGTGTTTAACGGCATCATGATAGCCCGGGCCACTCCTGTGTACGTGGTTCCTGCCGTTGATCTGGGAACAGGTGTGGCGGCAGGACTACGCAGGGAAGACGTGGAACGTACCCTTCAGGCCCATCCTGATGCAAAGGCAGTGTTTCTCACCAACCCCACCTATTACGGCATGGGGATTGATTTGGTCAAAATGGCGGCGACCGTGCACCGGTTTGGAATTCCGCTGCTGGTGGACGAGGCGCACGGAGCCCATTACGGATTTCACCCGTCGCTGCCCCATTCTGCGATGCAGTGTGGCGCCGACGCTGCTGTGCAATCGACCCACAAAATGGCATCGGCATTGACCATGTCATCCATGCTGCACATCCAGGGCAATCTCATTGACCGCGGACGGCTGGCGAGAGCGCTGGCGATGATCCAATCCTCCAGCCCATCGTATCTGCTGCTGGCCTCGCTCGATCTGGCCAGACGCCACCTGGTTATGGAAGCGGCGGGAGAATGGAATCGGTTGATTCCCGTTCTGGACGAGCTGCGCAAGCGGATTGGCGGCCTCGACTGGGTGCGGTTGGCGTCCCTTTCTTCCAACAGTGTATACACGACGCTTGATCCGTTTAAGCTGATGTTGAATCTGTACACCCGGAGCTTGACCGGTTTTACGTTGCAGAAGCTGTTGGAGGAGAATGGAGTGTTTCCGGAACTGGCTGACCTGGGTCATGTGCTGCTGGCTGCCTCAGCGGGAACCAGCCAGGAGGATGTGGACGCATTATGGCGTCTTTTGCAAGAACTTGCTCCGGAACCGGCGGCGGAGACGGTGCGTATCTTTCAAGCGGGAGTGCTTGCTTCCAGCTTTTTGCGGGAACAGGTCATGCCGATGCACGAAGCGGCAGATGCCGGCAGGGAGACGGTACCGCTGGAAGCCGCGGCAGGCAGAATAGCGGCCGAAATGGTCATCCCATACCCGCCGGGCATACCGCTTTTGGTTCCCGGAGAGCGGATCGACAGGGAGGTATTGGAGCTTCTCAAGGAACTGCGGGCGAGTCAGGCCCGTTTCCACGGTGTAAAGAACGCCCGGCTGGAAACGATTGAGGTTCACGCATAAATCACGTTTCAGAAAGGAGCAGCATTTGTGGCAGCAAAAAAAGCAGGCTGTTTTATTACCGTAGAAGGAGCGGACGGGTCAGGCAAGTCCACCGTAATCTCGCTTCTTTACGATTATTTGCACGACCGGGGGTGGAACGTGCTGTTGACCCGCGAGCCGGGAGGAATTGAGATTGCGGAAAAAATCCGCACCATTATCTTAAACCCGGAGCACACCCAGATGGACAAGCGCACGGAAGCGCTGTTGTATGCGGCGGCCCGCAGCCAGCATTTTGCCGAAAGAGTGCTCCCGGCCCTTCAAGCAGGAAAAGTGGTGCTGTGCGACCGCTTTATCGACAGCAGTCTGGCCTACCAGGGGTACGCCCGCGGGCTGGGAATCGACGAGGTGTACGCGATCAACCGGTTTGCAGTGGGAGATTACATGCCTGACCTGACCCTTTTTTTTGACGTGCGGCCGGAAGTTGGATTGGCCCGCATCAACGCCAACAAAGGGCGGGAAATCAACCGGCTGGATCTGGAGGACATCCGCTTTCATCAACAGGTGCAGGAAGGATACAGACTGGTGAGGGAGCGGTTCCCGGAACGGTTCGTGACCATTGATGCGGAACAGTCACTGGAGCAGGTGTTTGAAGTAGCGCGTACGATTTTGGAGGAACGATTGCAAGAATTCCGTATCTGAACCATGTGTACATACTGTATAATATGGTCAACAATATCGTTGCACCGTCCAAACCTGATACATACAATGAATCAAACGTTACGGTAAAGCCTAGACGGAAAGGGTGAGAAACGATGAAAATGGTGGTTGCTGTAGTTCAAGACAAGGACAGCGGGCGCTTGTCGCAGCTTCTGGTGAAAAAGGGGTATAGAGCGACCAAGCTGGCGAGTACCGGAGGCTTTTTACGCGCAGGGAATACGACGTTTTTGATCGGAACCAGCGATGAAAGCGTCCCCGATGTGATTGAAATCATTCAACAAAGCTGCAAGTCTCGCAAGCAGATGGTTACCCCTGTATCCCCCCTTGGCAATGCCGTCGACTCCTTTATGCCATATCCGCTGGAAGTTCAGGTGGGCGGCGCGGCTGTGTTCGTCTTGGACGTCGAACAGTTTCATTCTTTCTAATAGAGTTTCTCTCTCCTTTTCTTTTAGGCTTTCGTATATACTTAAAGCTGATGGATTGCCAACGGGGGTGACGGGATGAAAATCGGCGATGGGCTCCGACCGAAAATCGATCCGCTGAAAGCGGCGGAATCACGCAGAAGCGGACCTTTGGAAAAACTGCATTTCGGTGAATTCATCAAAGGAGAAGACCAGCGGATGTCGCAAGAGAGGCTGACGCAGCTTTTAAACGACATCGACAAGCACGGGCAAATGCTGGCCCGTTCCCGTTCCATCCGCGACTTCTATTACTATAAAAACCTGGTCAAACAGTTTATGGAAGAAGCCGTGAAGTACGGTATTACGCTCGACGACCGGCGAGGCATCAATCGACGCGGGAGAAGCCGCCTGTATAAAATCGTCAAAGAGGTGGACGCCCAGCTTCTGCAGCTGGCAGATGAACTGATAAGCGACCAGGCGCCGATGATCGACCTGCTGGCTCGAATCGGCGAGATCCGCGGGATGCTGATCAACTTGTACTTTTAGGTGGAGGTAACATGACCTGGACGTTATTTTCACAGCAGCCTCGGGTGTCGGAGCTGTTGTTTAACAGCCTGCGCAATCAGCGGTTGGCACACGCCTATCTGTTCACAGGGCCAAGAGGCGCGGGCAAAAAGCAGATCGCCCTGCATCTGGCGAAAGCTCTTTTTTGCAAGGAAAGGGTGGCGGATGCGTGCGGGCTCTGTCTTTCCTGCCGCCGGATTGAAGCGGGCAACCATCCGGATGTTCACTTCATTACGCCGGAGGGAACCGCGATAAAAATCGACCAGATTCGCGCGCTGCAAAAAGAGATGGCCATGCGTGCCGTAGAATCGTTCCACAAAGTGTATATCATCGAACACATCGATAAAATGACAACGCAGGCAGCCAACAGCCTGCTGAAATTTTTAGAGGAGCCGCCAGCGGGAGTCGTGGCGCTGCTGCTCACTGAAAACAGTCATGCCATCCTTCCGACCATTCTATCAAGGTGCCAAATCATCACATTCTCTCCTTTGTCTTCTGAACAGCTTGCGAAAGAATTGCAAACGTCGGGAATCCCGGCCGGCATGGCCAGGGTTGCCTCCCATATTACGACAAATTTGGAGGAGGCAAGGATAATCAGCCAATCAGATTGGTTTGCACAGCTTCGAAATGTAGTGATACAATTGATGAAGGAATGCAAGCAGCGCAATTCGGCTGCGCTCTTCACGATACAAGAGTTGTTTCAGAAAAATGATAGATTGAAGGAGGATCTGCCCCTCTTTTTGGATTTGCTCATCCTTTGGCTGCGCGATATCCTTTATGTGCAAGTAGGTAGGCATGCCCAACTGATCAACAGCGACCAACAGGATGTGCTGCAAGGACAAGCCTTGGTTTGGACGAAAGCTGAGCTCTTGCATGGGATTGATTTGGTCATGGAAACGAAAAATCGGATAGAGCGAAACGCCAACGCACAGTTGGCCCTTGAGCGGTTGGTTCTCCAAATCCAGGAGGGATAAACCTTGTATGAGGTTGTAGGTGTCCGCTTTAAAAAGGCGGGTAAAATATACTACTTTGATCCTGACAAGCTGCCGGTCGAGAAGGACAGTTATGTCATTGTCGAGACGGCGAGAGGGGTCGAGTACGGCAAGGTCGTCGTCGGTAAAAAGACAGTAGGGGAAACAGATGTCGTCCTCCCGTTGAAAAAAGTGATTCGAATTGCCGACCAGCGCGACGCCAAGCAGGTAGAGGAGAACAAACAGGCGGCGAAAAACGCTTTTGCCGTCTGCCAGACGAAGATCAAGGAACACAAGCTGGATATGAAACTGGTGGACGTGGAATACACGTTTGACCGCAACAAGATTATTTTCTACTTTACGGCGGACGGACGGGTGGATTTCCGTGAGCTGGTCAAGGATCTGGCAGCCGTATTTCGAACCCGCATCGAATTGCGTCAAATCGGCGTTCGCGACGAAGCGAAAATGCTGGGTGGAATCGGGCCGTGCGGACGACTGCTCTGCTGTTCCACCTTCCTCGGGGACTTTGAGCCTGTCTCCATCAAAATGGCAAAGGATCAAAATCTGTCGCTGAACCCGGCAAAAATCTCCGGGTTGTGCGGCCGCTTGATGTGCTGTCTCAAATTTGAGAACGACAATTACGAGAGCACCAAGGATGAGATGCCGGACGTGGGAACGCCGGTTACCACCCCAATGGGAGAGGGGCGAGTGGTCTCGGTCAATGTCCTGGATCTGTCCGTGCAGGTGGAACTCCTGGAGAACAGGCGCGTGATGGAATTTGCGCTTGATGAAATCGTAGTGGGACTGCCTGCGTTTGAATAAGGCTTTGGTAGCGGGGATGAGGTGTACAAGTGGATAAACGGGAAATCTTCGTCAAGATGGCGAGCATCGAAGAACGAATCGGCGATTTATATCGAGAAATTGGCGAGTTGAAGGACGTCATTGTCGTTTTGATGGAGGAGAACGCCCAACTACTCGTTGAAAACCAGCACCTTCGTAACCGACTCGATGGAAAGAAAGCGAGCATCAGCCCTCAAAGGCAAAAGGGGTCAAGTCCTGTCCGGGAAGAGAAGACCAGGGACAAGAAAAAAGTCGTGGGGGAAGGTTACGACAACCTGGCTCGTCTTTACGCAGAAGGCTTCCATATCTGCAATGTTCACTACGGAAGCCTGCGAAAAGAAGGAGATTGCCTGTTTTGCCTCTCCTTTCTCAGCGGAGCAGTTCATAAATAATGATGTGGCAGCGACCTGAACTTTCATCAGGTCGCTTTTTATGACAAAGGAGCATGTTACAGGATGCAAGCGGAAAACAAGGTACCGCTCTACGAATCTGAGCGGATTGACGATTTGCTGACACATGAAATGAAAATCATCCAGAGCCGCGAAGTGTTTTGCTTTTCGATGGACGCTGTGCTGCTGGCCCGGTTTGCCTCGGTGCCAAAACGGGGGCGTGTCCTCGATATGTGTACCGGCAACGGAGCGATTCCCCTCATTATGAGTACGCGCTCTCCCGAAGCGGTGTTTGAGGGGATTGAAATCCAGGAGCGTCTGTTTGACATGGCCAGCCGAAATGTTGCGCTCAACGGCCTGGAAGGGCGCATCACCATGCATCATGGCGATGTGAAGGAAGCGGTGCAGCTGTTTGGATACGGAAAATTTGATCTGATTACCTGCAACCCGCCCTACATGCCGGCAATGAGCGGGGAGAAGAACATCAGCGAGCATTTTGCCATCGCCCGCCACGAAATCCTGCTCTCCCTGGACGATGTGATTCGCGTCAGCAGCCAGTTGTTGAAAAACGGCGGGAAAGTGGCGCTGGTTCACCGCTCTACACGCCTGGTCGACATCATCACGCTGATGCGTCAGTACAGCATCGAGCCCAAGCGAATGAGATTGGTCTATCCGCGCCGCGATGCAGAACCGAACATGGTGCTAATTGAAGGCATCCGCAACGGAAAGCCGGAGCTAAGGATCCAGCCGCCGTTGATTGTTTACGAAAACGGAGAGGAATACTGTGAAGAACTGCAGGAAATCTATTTCGGAAAACGCGATTCCCTCGCATAAAAGCCATTTTGTCTACATTCTCCGCTGTGCGGACGGCACCTACTACACCGGCTACACGACCGAGCTGGTACGCCGGATTCAGGAGCACAACGAAGGAAAAGGGGCCAAGTACACCCGGGGACGAGGCCCGGTTGAGCTTATGTATCTGGAGGAGGGTTTAGACCGCTCCTGGGGCCAAACCCGTGAGGAAGCGATCAAGCGGCTGTCGCGCGCTCAGAAAGAACAGCTAATGGATGAGGGAGGCTTGGACTGATGATGAACACCCAACGCAGCTTTGCTCACGAGCACCAGGGAGTACTGTATCTGGTCGCCACCCCGATCGGCAATCTGGATGATATCACGGTCCGGGCGCTGCAGACATTAAAAGAAGCGGACGTGATCGCCTGTGAAGACACGAGACAAACGCGTAAGCTGCTGAACCACTTTCAGATTGACAAACGGACGGTCAGCTACCACGAGCATAACAAGGAGGCGAGCGGCAGCGGTCTGCTTCAATGGCTGGCGGAAGGCAAACGAATTGCGCTGGTGAGTGACGCCGGTTTGCCTGCCATTTCGGACCCGGGTGCCGATTTGGTCCGAGATGCGGTCGCTGCCGGTTTTCCCGTCGTTCCCGTTCCGGGTGCCAATGCCGCGTTAACCGCACTGATTGCTTCAGGGCTGCCGACGGAGCGATTTGTGTTTGCCGGCTTTTTGCCCCGCGAGAAAAAAGACCGGCAAAAAGAACTGGAACGGCTGAGAGGCTACGTCGAGACGGTCATCTTTTACGAAGCGCCCCACCGGATCGGGAAAACGCTGGAGGCGATCCGGGACGCATGGGGTGACCGTCGGGCCGTACTGGCACGCGAATTGACCAAACGATACGAAGAGTTTGCCCGAGGGACGCTTTCCGAGCTGATCGAGTGGTTGGCAGAAGGAGAAACTCGCGGTGAGTTTTGTCTGATTGTAGAGGGATTTCACGGAGATCCAGAAGAAGCCGGGCAGTCGGAGGCATGGTGGGCAGAGTTGAGTCTGGCGGAACACGTCGACCACTACTGCGCACAGGGTCTTGCTACCAAGGAAGCGGTCAAGCGAACGGCAGACGATCGAGGCCTGGCCAGGCGAGAGGTATACAACGAATACCATCGAGAGTAAACCGTGTATACATAGAAAAAGGGACTAGCTCAAGCTAGCCCCTTTCTATATATCTATTATCGTTTCACAACATGCATTTCAGCTAAGCATTCCTGGCAAACGATTTTTCCTTTAAAGTGGGAAACCTTGTCGGCATTGCCGCAGAAGATGCAAGCAGGCTCGTATTTTTTCAGAATGATTCGCTCGCCGTCAACATAGATTTCCAGCGCGTCTTTCTCCGCAATTCCCAACGTACGGCGGAGCTCAATCGGAATCACTACACGTCCCAACTCGTCTACTTTTCTTACAATACCGGTGGATTTCATCATGTTTGTACTCTCCTCTCAGTGGTGCCATTGTCGATTTATTCGTACATTCCAATCAATTATCGTCAATATTCGACAATTTCCGTTGTTTTTATCATACCAGCGATTCCCAAAGGTGTCAATACGAGTTTTCCCTAATCTTTGAAAGGGAAGGTATGTAATGACAATAAAAACCTAGTATTTCTTCGCGTTTGCGTACTGCGTACAGGTTGTTTGGCAGGTAATTTTTGGAAAAGAAAACTGGAAGATTTCGACTAACGATTTAGTCGTTTATTGTCGAAAATACAACGTTTTTTTCGACAAAAAATTTTCTTTCCTGCACCAATCGGCCATTCGCATGAGGAGGTTTACAAAGCCAATCGGACGTGTAAAATAGAGGTAAGGAAATTCACCATATGCTTACCGACCATGACGGGAAGAGTAGGCTTGACATCCTTATCTGCAGAGAGCCGGGGTAGCTGCGAACCGGTATAAGTGACCAAGCTGAACATGGCCCCTGAGTTTCGCCGATGAACCGATCACACCAATCGCTAGTTGGCGGCGCAAGCCTGCGTTACAGGCGGAGTCCCAGTCTGACTCGCCAAGTCTGTGTCTCGCGAGAGCGCAGAGCATTTGGGTGGTACCACGAGATAACAGCTCGTCCCAATCCGGGATGGGCTTTTTCTATTTTACGTGTAGGAAAGCTTAAAATGTTATCGCATTAAGCTTTCCGAAACGCACAAATAGCTTCCCCTATAGAAGAACCAGCTTCTTCGGAAGGGCTACAATAGAGGCTATTTTTACAAACGTTCTACGGGAGGTTTTTGTTGCAATGAGCAAGCAAACGTATTACATTACAAGTCCGATTTACTATCCCAGCAACAAGCTGCATATCGGCAATGCCTACACCACCATCGCTTGTGACGCGATGGCCCGGTACAAGCGCCTGCGCGGCTATGACGTCTACTACCTGACGGGTACGGACGAGCACGGCCAGAAGCTGCAGGAGCGGGCTGCCGAGGAAGGGAAGCAGCCGCTGGAATTTATCGACCCCATCATCGACTGGATCAAAGACCTGTGGGACCGTCTGGACATCTCCTACGACGACTTCATTCGTACGACGCAGCCGCGCCACAAGGAAGTGGTGCAAAAAGTCTTCCAGCGGCTGTTGGACCAGGGAGACATCTACCTGGGTGAGTATGAAGGTTATTACTGCGTGCCGGACGAGTCGTTCTGGACGGAAACGCAGTGCAAGACGGACAAGGGTTACTTCTGTCCGGACTGCGGCCGCGAAGTGAAAAAGGTGAAGGAGAAAAACTACTTCTTCCGCCTGTCCAAGTATCAGGACAGACTGCTTCAATACATTGAGGAGAACCCGGACTTCATCCAACCGGAATCCCGACGCAACGAGATGATCAACAACTTCCTGAAGCCGGGTCTGCAGGATCTGAGCGTATCCCGCAGCACATTTGACTGGGGAATCAAGGTGCCGAGCGATCCGGAGCACGTCATCTACGTTTGGATTGACGCGCTGACCAACTACATTTCTGCTCTCGGCTATCTTTCCGAGGATGACAGCAAGTACCGCCGATACTGGCCGGCCGACGTGCATCTGGTGGGCAAGGACATTCTTCGCTTCCACACGATTTACTGGCCGATCCTGCTGATGGCGCTGGATGTACCGCTGCCGAAAAAAGTGTTCGGCCACGGCTGGCTGCTGATGCCGGACGGCAAAATGTCCAAATCCAAAGGCAACGTGATCGATCCGAAGCTGTTGATCGACCGTTACAGCTCGGACAGCGTTCGTTACTTCCTGCTGCGTGAGATCGCCTTTGGGGCTGACGGGGTATTTACACCGGAAAGCTTTATCCAGCGATTGAACTTTGATTTGGCCAACGACATCGGCAACCTGCTGAGCCGTACCACCGTGATGATCGAGAAGTACTTCGAAGGCAAGGTGCCCGAGCCGCAGGAAACAGGCGAATTTGACGACAGCCTGATCGAGCTTGCCACCAAGACCAAGGGACTCGTGGAAGAGCACATGGATGAAATGCGCTTCAGCAATGCCCTGTCCCACATCTGGGAACTGGTTGGCCGTGCCAACAAGTACATTGACGAAACCATGCCGTGGAACTTGGCCAAGTCAGAGGAGACCAAAGGCCGCCTAGCGACCGTGATGTACAACCTGATGGAGAGCATTCGCATCATCTCCATTCTGATTCAGCCGTTTATGACCAAAACCCCGATAAAAATCTGGAGCCAGCTTGGCATTGCAGATCGTCCGGAAACGCAAGCATGGGAGTCCGCGGGCACGTGGGGAGTGCTACCGGCAGGAAGCCGTGTTACCCGCAGCGAACTGCTCTTCCCGCGCCTCGACGTTCAGGCAGAGCTTGCTTTCATCGACGAGTCGACGGCGGAAGCCCGCAGACAGGCTGAAGAAAACAAGAAAAAGCAAGAGGCATTGAAAGGAGAAACATCCGTGAACGAAACTGCCAGCAATCAAATCCAGGCGCAAGCAGAGGAAAAACCGGCTGACGCCAAGGACGAAATCACCATTGACGACTTCGGCAAAGTGGAGCTGCGCGTTGCACAGGTGATCGCATGCGAAAAGCATCCGAACGCCGACAAGCTACTGGTGCTGCAGCTTGACCTGGGCTACGAGAAACGGCAAGTAGTCTCCGGTATCGCCAAGTACTATACGCCAGAAGAGATGGTCGGCAAAAAAGTCATTCTGGTGGCCAACCTGAAGCCGGTAAAACTGCGCGGGGAACTTTCCCAGGGCATGATCCTGGCGGCGTCCGCGGGTGATCAGCTGACACTGGCTACTGTAGATCCGAGCATGCCGAACGGCGCGATTGTGAAGTAGTTCCCGCACGAAAAAGAAAGGAAGGACATTACGTGTTCATTGATACGCACGCGCATCTAAACGCCAAGGAGTTTGACGAGGATCGCGAGGAAGTGATTGCCCGAGCCCGGGAAAACGGCGTCAGCACGATTGTCAACATCGGATTCAACGCGGAAACCATCCCGACCTGTCTGGAGTTGGCGGAGCGCTATGAATTCATTTATGCAGTGGTGGGCTGGCACCCGCAGGATGCCAAGGACATGACGGACGAACATCTGGAATGGCTGGAGGAGCTGAGCCGCCATCCCAAGGTGGTCGGCCTGGGAGAGATGGGACTGGACTACTACTGGGACACTTCGCCGAAAGACGTGCAGGCGGAGGTGTTCCGCAAGCAGATTCGCCTGGCCCGCAAGCTGCAAATGCCGATTGTCATCCACAACCGGGATGCTCATCAAGATATCATCACCATCCTGAAAGAGGAGAAGGCGGCTGAAGTAGGCGGCATCATGCACTGCTTCTCCGGCAGCTGGGAGACGGCAAAACTGGCGCTCGACATGAACTTCCACATTTCGTTCGGGGGGCCGCTTACGTTTAAAAACGCGAAGCAGCCGAAAGAAGTGGCAGCCAAAGTTCCGCTCGACCGCCTGCTGATCGAGACAGACTGTCCGTATTTGACACCCCATCCGTTCCGCGGCAAGCGCAATGAAACCGGCTATGTCCGCTACGTCTGCGAGGAGATGGCCAACATCCGCGGGCTTTCTTACGAGGAGATGGCGGCCATCACGTCTGATAATGCGCGGCGGCTGTTTGGACTCCCGACGCAAACGAAATAGCAAAAAGGCGCCTGGAAAAGGGCGCCTTTTTCTATCTTTTGTACCATTCTTTCTTCGCTAGTGGCTGCATATCATGTACAATATGTCGAACGAAAATTCTTACATCGACATGTTCTCTCGACAGAAAGAACCTAGGTTTCGCGCTGCTTGTCTGCTAAGGTAGTACCAAGTTTTTCATTCGGTCAGGGAGGGGCAAATTTGACAAACCAGAAAAAGTAGCATAAAATCAAGACCAACCTTGTTCAAGGCCCGCCATATGCGATAAACGACGCAAATTTCATCGACCCTAACCTGGCTAGAACGGAAAAGTTGAGAGCTTTTCTACGAAAAGGAGTGTGGGAAATGGAGTTAAGCAAGTTGTGGGCGGCGCGCAAGACACTAGTCCTTCCAATTGCGGGCGGACTGGCCTTGGTGCTGTTATCCATCCTTGGCTACTTCTCAATCCTAGCTACCCAGCCAAAACAGGTCACGTTAACGCTAGACGGCTCTACACAAACTTACGAAACTCAGGCAGAAACGATTGAGCAATTCCTGGCAGAACAAAAGATACCTGTAACGGACAACGATCAACTAAGTCCTGCAGCAACTACTGAACTTATTGACGGAGCAACGATTGAAGTACATACGAGCTGGGTTATTCCCGTAGAAGTTGACGGACAAACAAAAATGGTTCATACCTTACATCGGGATGTAGCTGGCGTCATAAAAGACGCAGGGATCGCGCTGGGTGATCGGGATCAGGTTCAACCCGCTTTAACCGCAGCGCTGACAAAAGAAACAAAAATTCGTGTTACGCGAATCGCCGAAAAAGTGGTGCAAGTCGATCAACGAGTGCCTTTTCAGGAGATTCGAAAAAATGATGCGTCTCTGACCAAAGGACAGACCAGGGTCCTGCAAAAGGGGCAGGAGGGCAAGGCCGTTCTTCACTACAAGCTGGTCACGGCGAATGGCAAGGAAGTATCCCGTGAGCTGGTGAAGACAGACGTAATCACACCAAAGATAGACCGCATTGTGGCAGTCGGTACAGCATCAGCCGTCACCGCTGAAAAGCGGAAACGAGCGGTAGCCGCAGCGTCGACGGTTTCCCGCGGCGGAAGAGTGTTCCGTCCCCATAAGGTGTTGAGCGGGGTTACTTTGACAGCCTACACCCCTGCCGGGGGAGGCAAACCCAAGAGCTCTCCGGGGTACGGTCGTACAGCGATCGGAGTGATGGCAACGGAAGGTCGTACCATTGCTGTCGATCCGAGTGTCATTCCGATGGGTTGGTGGGTCTTCATTGACGGGATTGGATATCGTCGAGCGGAGGATACGGGTGGTGCCGTGCGCGGCAACAAAATCGATGTATTCTTCAACAATCACGCGGAGGCCGTACAGTTTGGCCGAAAACGGAATAAAACGGTCTATATCATTGGACCGCAAAAACCGTAGAGGACAGGGGCGCATGCTCCTGTCTTTCTTTTTCCTAGGAGATTGTGATAAGCTGTTGTATTAATATGACGGGAGAACGGTACCGTACGTTTCGGGGAAATCCTCCGCAAACAAACATTTTTTTGGTGAACACTATTAGCAACCACTCATTTCTGGGAGTGTAGGAGTAAGTGAACATGAAAATCAAGGAATTGATTGTCGTCGAAGGTCGCGACGATACCGCTGCCATCAAGCGGGCAGTAAATGCAGACACGATTGAAACAGGCGGTTCGGCCATTAACAAGCGCACGATTGAAAAAATTCGTCTGGCCCAGCAAAAGCGCGGCGTCATCATTTTTACCGACCCCGATTATCAGGGAGAGCGGATTCGCAAGATTATCAGCCGCGAGGTCCCCGGATGCAAGCATGCGTTCATCACCCAGGAGGACGGCACCAAAAAAGGAGATATCGGCGTGGAAAACGCCTCGCCAGAGGTAATCATTCGCGCGCTGTCGGAAGTGCGTACGGAAATGGCAGAGACGGCAGGACAAATCACCTTTCAAGACATGGTGGCGTACCGGCTTACCTCCGGCTCGGACTCCAAGGAGCGGCGATTGAAGCTGGGAGAGCAGTTGGGGATTGGATACGCCAACGCCAAGCAGATGTTGCAGCGGCTCAATGCGTTCCAGATCACGAGAGATGAGTTCGTGGCGGCTATGGAAGCGATCGACAAGGGAGCGGAGAAGTCATGACGAGAACAGTCGGCAAGGATATCGCGACGCCAACGCGAACGAAGGAAATTCTGGAGAAATACGGCTTTTCCTTCAAGAAAAGCCTGGGGCAAAACTTTCTCATCGATACCAATATCCTGCACAACATTATAGATGCGGCGGAGCTTACCAAGGAGAAAGCGGCCATCGAGATTGGCCCGGGGATCGGGGCGCTGACCGAACAGCTGGGCCGAGCAGCCGGAAACGTCATGGCGATCGAGATTGATCAGAGATTGCTGCCGATTTTGGAAGAGACGCTCGCTCCTTACGATAATGTAGAAATCGTGCACGGTGACGTACTGAAGCTCAATCTCAAGCAACTGATCGCCGACAAACTGGCAGGCTACCAAAAGGTGAGCGTGGTGGCCAATTTGCCATACTATGTCACCACGCCTATTCTCATGAAGCTGTTGGAAGAGCGGCTCCCGCTGGAGCATATCGTCGTCATGATTCAAAAGGAAGTGGCTGACCGCATCGCTGCCAAGCCGGGCACCAAGGATTACGGCTCGCTCAGTGTGGCGGCCCAGTTTTATGCAGAGGCGGAAGTGGCGATGGTCGTGCCGGCCAGCGTATTTATCCCAAAACCCCATGTCGATTCTGCCGTAATCAAGCTGACCATTCGGGAGAAACCGGTGGTCCAAGTGGAAGACGAAGACTTGTTCTTCCGCGTCGTACGAGCCTGCTTTGCCCAACGGCGGAAGACGCTGTTGAACAACTTGATGAGCGGCCTGTTTGCAAAAGATCAGAAAGAAGAAGTAATACAGCTTCTTGGGAGAGTTGAAATTGATCCCACGCGCCGTGGCGAAACCCTCCGCATCGAGGAGTTTGCCCGCTTGGCCAACGAGGTTTTTCGAACAAAAATCATCCGATAAAATCAAAAAAACGACCCTGACTTTTGCCTATTCGGGCAGAAGGAATGGTCGTTTTTTCCTTACATTGTAAATTTACATTCTTGCGACAAAAGTCATCGTTTTATCTGAAAAAATGACCGTTGACAAAAACTTAATCTGGTTGCTATAATTTTAAATTTCTTTGACAAAATATATCTAAGCTGTTATAATGGAATCAAGCGAGGTGGATGGAACAATGGCAAGAAACGCGTTACTGGACATTAAACGCAGTTTGGACGGGCACATTGGAGAGCGCATCCTACTGAAAGCCAATGGCGGTCGCCGCAAAACCGTCGAACGGACGGGCATCCTCGAAGAGACATACCCATCCGTATTCGTGGTAAAGCTTGATGACGACCAGTTGTTTGAAAGAGTTTCTTACAGCTATGCTGACATCTTGACGGAAACTGTAGAATTGACTGTGTGCCGTGATGACGAGCACATTCGCATTACCTTTGTACAACAGTAGAGCCTTGGGGTTCTACTGTTTTGTTTTCTATAGATAAGAGAGCTTGCCCTATAGTCGGTTCGGAAAGTGTACATACTAAGTTTGTCAACGAGAAGGGAGGTTGTTCGTGCAATGGGTCGCAGACGAGGCATCATGTCAGATCAGTTCAAGATGGAGTTGGCCAAGGAGCTGGGGTTTTACGATACGGTTAAGACCGAAGGCTGGGGCGGCATCACCACCCGTGACGCCGGAAACATGGTCAAGCGCGCCATCCAGATGGCCGAGGAAGCGTTAGCCAAGCAAAACACCAGATAAACTCGTTGACAAAAAGCCGGGGAAACCCGGCTTTTTATTGTGGGTCCCAGCCGACACCAGCGTTAGCTTAAGTCGGCTGGGTAAAGAGTGGCATGGAAGAGAATGCCTATGCTACAATAAGAGACTAGGAAAACTGTGAATGTAGGCAGAGGTGAACAATTTGCGGATCTCGGTCAAAGCACCGGCCAAAATTAACCTTACTCTCGATGTGCTCTCCAAACGACCAGACGGCTATCATGAAGTGGAGATGGTGATGACGACCGTTGATTTGGCCGATCGAGTGGACTTGACTTTGCTGGACAGCGGAGAGATTGCGCTGGATTGCTCTGCCAGCTTCGTTCCGGATGATATGCGAAACCACGCGTACAAGGCGGCGACGCTGCTCAAGGAACGGTATCAGGTACGGCAAGGCGTACGAATCTACATCGACAAACAGATTCCGGTTGCGGCCGGATTGGCGGGGGGCAGCAGCGATGCGGCGGCCACCCTGCGCGGACTGAACAAGTTGTGGAATTTAGGGCTGTCGCTCGACGAACTGGCGGAGCTGGGAGCAGAGATCGGCTCAGACGTGCCGTTCTGTGTCTACGGCGGAACTGCACTGGCCAGAGGAAGAGGGGAAAAAATCACCCATCTGACCTCTCCCGCCGCCTGCTGGGTCATTTTGGCCAAACCGCCTATCGGAGTTTCCACGGCAGATGTATACGGGAATCTGCGGGTACAGCAGATTGCCAACCATCCCCCGACTGAACAAATGCTGCGAGCCATCCGTAATCAGGATTTTGCGCTGATGTGCGACTCGCTTGGCAATGTCCTGGAGGAAGTGACACTCTCACTATATCCGCAGGTACGTCAAATCAAGGAGTTGATGGCGGCATCAGGAGCTGACGGTGTGCTGATGTCAGGCAGCGGGCCGACCGTCTTTGCCCTCGTTCAAAAGGAAGGCAAGGTACATCGGATCTACAACGCTCTGCGCGGGTTTGTGAAAGATGTGTACGTGGCCAGAATGTTGGGCGGATCGGAAACGGATGTGCTTGCATAATTCCGTACATAAATGTTACATTAACAGAATAATATTCGGTTTTTGGAGGAAGAATCATGAAAAAACTGCGCAGAAGTGCGCGTCTGGTTGACATGACGCAGCACTTGCTTGCCCATCCCCACACGTTGATTCCGCTTACCCTTTTTTCGGAGGAGTACGGTGCGGCGAAATCTTCCATCAGTGAAGATCTTTCCATCATCAAGGAAGCGTTTGAAACCCAGGGCGTGGGCGTATTGAAGACTGTGGCGGGAGCGGCTGGCGGAGTGAAGTTCATTCCACGGGTGAATATGGAACAGGCAACTCACTTCATGCGCGAATTGATCGGTCATCTGGAAAAGCCTGAACGCCTCCTTCCCGGCGGGTATCTCTACATGTCCGACATCCTTGGCAACCCGGGTACGCTGGCCAACATCGGCAAACTGTTTGCGACGGCTTTCGCCGACAAGGACGTCGAGGTAGTCATGACTGTGGAGACAAAAGGGATACCGCTTGCCTACGCTACCGCTGCTTATCTGAACGTTCCTGTCGTCATTGTAAGACGAGACAACAAGGTAACGGAAGGCTCCGTGGTCAGCATCAACTACGTGTCCGGCTCCAGCAAGCGCATTCAGACCATGTCGTTGGCTCGCCGGGCATTGGCTGAACAGTCCCGTGTTCTCATCGTCGACGACTTTATGAAAGCAGGGGGGACGATCCAGGGCATGATCGACCTGCTTCAAGAGTTTCGCGCTACCGTGGTTGGCTGCGGAGTACTGGTGGAGACGGCAGATGTCAGCGAGCGGCTGGTGGAGGAGTACATCTCCTTGGCCAAGCTGCAGGATGTGGATTTGAAAGGAAAGCAGATCGAAATCGAGTTGGGCAGTTATTTTGCCTCAGAGGGGGAGTAAGAGTATGAGCGCCATCTCTTTTGTATCTACGGAAAAAGCGCCTGCTGCGATTGGTCCGTACAGCCAGGCTGTTAAAGCGGGGCCGTTCCTGTTCGCTTCCGGACAGATTCCGCTGCGCCCGGACGGTACGCTGGTGGAAGGCGACATCGTGGAGCAAGCGCATCAGGTGTTTGCCAACATTCAGGCAATCCTGGCCGAAGCGGGGGGAACCCTTTCCGACGTGGCAAAGGCGACTGTCTTCATCAAGGACATGAACGATTTTGCCCGCTTGAACGAAGTCTACGCCCACTATTTTGGCAATCACCGCCCGGCTCGTTCCACTGTGGAAGTGGCGCGACTGCCGCGGGATGTCAAGGTGGAGATTGAAGTGGTTGCATACATCGGTGAATAAAACACGCAAGGCAGGCACGACGTCATGAGGCGTTGTGCCTTCTTTTATAGTGTATAAGAATTTATAAATTTGGACATCCCATACAGCCGCTAGAAAAGTGTTCGGGGCCCCGCCCGGCGAAGCGTTAGCTAGTTACTCCTGAAAAAATCGTTTTTTGGCAGAAGCATCTCATTGTGGTGAATCTCAGGGGGCTACCGTGTAACTGTATCCGTTAATCGTTGCTTATTTGGCCATTTGGGCTGCTCTTCTGAGGTTATGAGCCCAGATTCCGAA